>JBDTGD010000244.1:0-21064 GCA_039937595.1 Ginsengibacter sp.
TTCAGCTCCTGAAGTTACTGTAGTTTCCACAGCAGCAGTTACTCCTAGTCCTTTAAATAATTGATAAGTACTTCTGTAATTTGAATGTAAAAGAGGTAAATTATTGTACGATTTTTATAAATTGTACCGTGTTACCTCTTTGCTATTTTTCAAGATAATATAGTAAAGAAACAAATAAGCGGGTTTTATATTGATGCAGAAATCTGTTTTCCATCAATTCACAAACTGATGATCCAGGCCTCTGAAGTCAACGGGAACTAACTTACTTACGCCTGGTTCCTGCATCGTAACTCCGTAGATAACGTCTACAGAAGCCATCGTCATTTTATTATGTGTAACTATAATGAATTGTGAGTCCTTGCTAAACTTCCGGATCATTTGTGTGAACTTGCCTACATTGGCATCATCCAACGGGGCATCTACTTCATCGAGAATACAAAAGGGTGCGGGTTTTATCAGATAGATGGCAAATAACAGTGCAGTAGCCGTAAGTGTTTTCTCCCCACCACTTAATTGTGTAATGCTGGTCGGTCTTTTACCTTTTGGCTTTGCCACAATATCAATTCCGGTTTCCGCAAGATTATCAGGATTTTCCAATACCATATCCGCTGTATCATCATCGGTAAACAAAGCTTTAAACACGTTTTGAAAATTGTCCCTTACCTGGTTAAAAGTGTCTAAGAATTTTTGATTAGCAGTTGTTTCCACTTCCTGGATCGTTTGCATCAAAGATTCTTTTGCCGTTACTAAATCTTCTTTCTGCTCTTTGATAAAATCATAACGCTTTTTCATCTCTGTAAAAGCTTCTATCGCAGTTGGATTTATTTCTCCCATATTCTCTAAGCGCTTTTTCATTCGATCACTTTTCTCCTGAAGTTCTTCCAATGGAGTTTCAGTAGATCTTTCCTCGTCCAATATCGCATCCAGGTCCACTTTAAATTCTACGCTCAACCTTTCTTTCATTCCTGCAAGATGCAGTTTCAATTCGTTTAACTTATCTTTTATTTCAGTGAGAAGATGATCCGTCTGTTCTTTAGCTTTTTGCTTATGGCGTAGCTCACTTTCTTTATCATTCAATTCGTTTCGAAGATTATAATAAGCCTGATCAGCTTCATTTAATTTCCTTTCTTCGGCATCTTTGCGTATCAATAATTCTTTTACAGACACTTCCAGATTTTTTAACTCTGCAGAAGTCGAGGCGATATTTTCGCCTGAATCCTTTAACTGAATATTGCTATTTTCAATTTGAGTACTCAAATCTTTAAACTGCCGTGTCTTAAAATCAAGTTCCTGATTGAGTGAATTCACCTGACTCTGCTGACGGGCAAGTTGCAGGTTATTATCATTGTATAACCTGTTCACCTCATTATATTCCTGCTCAGTCTTCACAAAATCATCCCCGGCTATTTTCATTTTATAATCATGCAGTTTCACTTCCTCCATCAAATTATTTAGCAATTCCCGTGTATCACTTATCCCCTCCCTGTTTTGCTGAAGTTGTTCATTCATTTCATCAAGTCGATGAGATGCTAAGGATTGCTGATGTTGTGTATTTTCAAGTTTATTTTGGATAGAATAATTAGTATTGATCAACTCATTTATAGCCTGTTGGGTTTGCTGAATAGCGTTTTCTTTTAATTGTTCATTAAAAGCGATTACCTCATTAGATTTTTGGCTGATAACACCTTTCAAATCATTTACTTTAGCCTGTTGCACTGAAATCTTTTCAATCAATTTTTCGAGATTTTTTGCTCTGCCTATCTTTTTTCCTTCAAATAATCCCACGCTTCCACCAGTTAGGGAATATTTTCCTCTCACATATTTACCACTTTTTTCGAGGATCACATGCTCCCGATAGTCATCGGAACCGTCATGCAACACTTCATCATTTTCTGCAATAAATACATTGCCTAAAAGATAGGAAGCTAAATGTTGGTATTTCTCATCGATCTCGATAACGCTCAAAGCGGGAATTGTATTTGGAACAGCAGCAGACGAAGAATTTGCAAGAGAATTCAATTGTTCCAAAAGGAAAAAATTAGCTTTCCCTTTTTTGTTTTCATCAAGCAAATGAATGGCTGTCATACCGTCTTTTATATCATCAACAACATAATAGTTAAGATATGGTTCCAGGACATTTTCAACTGCTGCACGATATTCCTCTTTCACATAAATAATATCAGAAAGTATCGGCGCCGCATAATTCCATGATGGATTATTATGAAGAAATTTCACACTTTCAGGGTAGCCTTCCATTTTATCAATAAGGCTTTTCAGCAAGTCATGCTCGTTCTGCCTGGAATCAAGAACGCGATTTTCTTCAGCGAGTTCACTCCTTAATTTCTCAAGTACCGCCTGTGTTTCAAGTATTTGTTCTTTTGTAAATTGATTTTGTTTTTTCAATTGCGCGAGTGCTTCATTCTTCTCATCCAATTCCGCTTCCTTATTTTTCTTCTCTTGTTGAAGCTTCTCCAGGGATTGGGCCCTTTGGTGCTGCTCCTCTTCGATTTGCGCTATAGATCTTTGAAGATTAAAAATAGACGTATCTGCTACGGCTACTTTTTTCTCGGCTTCAAAATGATTGCGTTGTAATTGCAGTTGGGTCTGGCGCAATGCATCCACCATACTTCTCTTTTCATCAAATACAAGTCTTTTCTTTTCTGAATTCTTTCTTAATAACTCCAAATTTTCTTTTTGCTCACCAAGTTTTATTTCCTCATCGGTTATCTGCTGTTGCGTAAAATGAATGCTTTCATTAATCCCTTTCAATTGCCCATCAGCTTTCAGCAAAAAGTCTTTCAAACTTGTTTCTCTTTCTGTAAGATGTTGCAATCGTTGCGCGCTTAAACTCTTCTTACTTTCCCTTTCAAGCAGTGAATTATTTAATTCATTAAAGGCATGCTGTTGCTCCTGTAGCGCTTTTTCCTTTCCTATAAATCCAATCTTTTCCTTTTCTATGGCAGCTTCGTCTGTTGCAATTAATGCTTCAAGTTCTATTCTTTTATCAGTCTCTGATTTTTGCTGATCATTAACGTCACGATAAGTAATATTGAACCCTTCCAGTGCGGCCTTTGCAAGTTCAATACTCAGTTCACGGTAGTCTTTTTTTATTTCAAAATATTTTTCCGCTTTTTTAGCCTGGCTTTCTAAAGTTTTTAATTGATTGTTGATTTCAAAAAGAAGATCTTCAATACGTGCAAGGTCCTGCTCTGTAGCATCAAGCTTTAATTTCGCTTCACGCTTTCTCGTTTTATAAATTGAAATACCGGCTGCCTGCTCCAGCATCCGTCGCCTGCTGTTTTCTTTATCTTTAATAATATCATCTACCATTCCCAATTCTATAATGGCGTAGCTATCAGTACTTACGCCAGTATCCATAAAAAGATTATGAATATCTTTAAGACGGCAGCTCACATCATTCAGGCGGTATTCACTTTCCCCGTTCTTATAATATTTTCGGGTAACGGTTACAGTGCTAAACTCAGTGGGAAGTAGATTTTTAGTATTTTCAAAAGTAAGGCTCACCTCAGCAAGCCCACTTGCACTTCTGTTTTTTGAGCCATTAAATACAAGACTTTCAAGATTTTCACTTCTTAACTGGCTTATTTTTTGCTCTCCAATCACCCAGCGGATACTATCAACAATATTACTTTTTCCACAGCCGTTAGGGCCTATTACTCCGGTAATACCCTGGTCAAAATTGACTATAGTTTTATCAGCAAAACTTTTAAATCCTTTTATTTCCAAACTCTTTAATCTCACGTTTTCAATTTTAATTTTATAGGGTTTTCAGGGCTCTCCTGCAAGCAGGCAAATATATTAGTTCTGTAAGAAAGAAAGTTCCGCAAATGCGGAGAAAGGCTTTTACTTATTCACACATTTCTCACAGGATTTGCATTTTTTAGCATTTTATTCAAACTTGCTTATTTTAATTTATATGTTAAACGGTTACCTTTGCAAAAATTAAAAAATAATGAAAAATATAATTGTTCCTGTGGATTTTTCTGATACTTCAGTAAACGCGGCTAAATATGCTATCGAAATGGCAAAAAATATTCCTGATGCCAAAATAACACTTTACCATGTTTACAGCAGGATAAGTTTTTCTTCTTTAACGTCCAAAGACGAAAACTCGAGGCAAATGGTAACTGAAGCAGAATTAAAAAAATTAAAAGGTAATATAGACAACGGATTTGGTGCCATTTCCTGTGTGGCTGAGACCGGCTCATTTGTAGAAACTTTAGCTGACTATGCTTTAGGAAACCATGCTGATCTTGTCGTAATGGGAATCACCGGTAGTTCTAAACTCACCCAGGTTTTCATGGGTACCAACACGTTAAATGTAATAAGAAATATATCCTGTCCTGTAATGATAATTCCTCCGGATGCAAAATATACCGGTTTGAAAAAAGTAGTTTTTACGTCGGATTTCAAAGACGTTGCACGTACAACTCCGTTCATCTCAATTAAAAAAATCCTGGATATTTTCAAGCCGAAGCTTGATATTTTGAATGTGGACAGCGAACATTTTGTAGAACTTACTCCGGAATTTAAAATTGAAAAAGAAGCAATGGAAGATAAATTGGGGGCATATAATCCGGAATTTTCGTTCCTTAGAGCTTATGATTTTCTTGATGGTATCAGCAGCTTTGTGGAAACACGAAAGATAGACGCAATTATCACCGTACCGCACAAGCATACACTCTTTAATCAGTTCTTTGTAACAAGTACTACGAAAAAATTGGCTTATCAAAGTACAGTTCCTATTATAGCTGTGCCGGAATAATATTTATTTCTAAAATTCATATTGTACGAAAGCCTTTAATTTATTAAAGGCTTTTTTGTTATATAAACGTAGCAAGAAGAAACCGTATCTGATGAAATGTTGATGATCATGTCGGGAAAAGGTTTCCGCCGTTCAGTAATAACTGGCCTTTCAGATTTTTCGAGTTAAATATTACGAAAAAGAAATAACGATTTTTTATTTGTTTACTGTCGTGTCGTGTTTTATAAGATATACAATACGTTGTCAAAAAGCAGATTGTAGCAATAAAAAAGTAAAAAAGTAGTTTTCGTTTATTGGGTTATAAGGAGCGTAGCGCAACTACTTTTTAGAGAAAAATGTTCATATATTTAACTGCAAAACTACATTAAGAATATCTGCATGACAGAAAATAACGATAGAATCAATCTTCTGATCGAAAAATTGGAGGATTTAGTAAAAAGACAATATGATGTTTCCAGAGAGATCAACAAATTGCGGGAAGAAATATTCAGCCTTAAAACTTCACAGGATATAGAAACTTTCATCGAAAAGGAAATAAAGATAGAAAAGCCTGAGACTACTATTATTACTTCCATTCACCAAGAAAATGACCCTGTTCCCCGGACGACAAATCCTGTCAAAGCGATTCAACCTCAGCCAAAATATGCTGCTCGGAAAGCAATTACAACTCCAAAAATAAAAACCGACATTGAGAAATTTATCGGTGAAAATATTATTAGTAAAATCGGTATAGTCATTACAATTATCGGTGTTGCTATCGGCGCGAAATATTCAATTGAGCATCAACTGATAAGTCCGCTCACAAGAATTATTTTAGGATATCTGATCGGATTAACGTTAATGGGGTTTGGCATTAAATTGAAAAAAAATTACGAAAACTTTAGCGCAGCTCTTGTAAGTGGAGCAATATCTATCTTATATTTTATAACATTTGCAGCATATAGTTTTTACGGATTGATACCACAGCTTTTTGCTTTTATACTCATGGTAGTGTTTACCTTATTTGCAGTAGTAGCCGCTATCAATTACAATAAACAGGTCATTGCTCATATTGGGTTAGTAGGCGCGTATGCCGTTCCATTTTTATTAAGTAATGGTTCAAACAAAGTCGCAGTGCTATTCACTTACATGGCCATTATAAATATCGGTATCCTTTTAATTGCACTCAAAAAATATTGGAAACCACTTTACTATTCATCGTTTGTGCTTACATGGCTTATCTTTTATTCGTGGTACTCTACGGATTACCTTGCAGAAAAACATTATGGTTTAGCCTTGATTTTTCTTTCCATTTTCTTTGTTACTTTTTATATAATTTTTCTTGCTTACAAACTGATTCAGAAAGAAAAATTTGAAAGTGAAGATGTTATTTTATTGCTCTCTAATTCTTTTATATTCTATGGAATTGGATACTCAATTTTAGGCTCACGTGCGTCAGGGGAAGAATTGCTGGGTTTATTTACTTTAGAAAATGCATTGATACATTTCGTGGTAAGTGCCATAATTTATAAGAAAAAACTGGCTGACAAAAATCTTCTTTATTTAATTACAGGGTTAGTTTTAACTTTTATTACAATAGCCATTCCTGTGCAATTAGATGGAAATTGGGTAACATTATTATGGGTTGGCGAAGCCGCTTTGCTCTTCTGGATCGGGAGAATAAAGAACATTCCTGTTTACGAAAAGCTTTCTTATGCACTTATATTTTTAGCTTTTTTCAGCATTATTCAGGATTGGCTTACTCTATATAATAATTATTATCCTGAACAACAGGGAACAAGGCTCACGCCGCTATTCAACATTAATTTTTTAAGTTCATTATTATTTATCGCGGCGTTCTCTTTTATAAATTATTTAAATAATAAAAGGATATTATTTTCTCCCTTATTCAAACAAAAAATAGTAAGTTTTATAATTACCTATTCTATTCCTTCTATTTTATTAATTGCACTTTATTATTCATTCATGTTGGAAATTTCAAACTATTGGAATCAATTAGAGACGGCTACTGCATTGCATGTAGGGAAAGAGGGAGGCCAATATTTTTTCAACTATGATTTGAATTATTTTAAAACAATTTGGGTGCTCAATTATTCCTTACTGTTTTTCTCTATTCTCTCTTTTGTTAACCTCTACAAAATTAAAAACAGAACATTAGGATTTATTAATCTGGGCTTTAGCATTTTAGTGATTGCAATATTTCTAACCCAGGGATTATTTACTCTTAGCGAATTAAGAGAGAGCTATCTAAACCGGGAATTATCTCCCTATTTTCACGGCACCTATTTCAATATTTTAATCAGGTATATTTCTTACGCTTTTGTCGGGCTGATGCTGTTTTCAATTTACAGACATATCAAAAACGAATTTCTAAAACCTGTTGGGCTTAATTTGATAATTGCATTTGATGTTTTGTTTTTCACAACTATTTTATGGATTGCCAGCAGTGAATTAATTACCTGGATGAATATTATGAGGTTCCCACAATCGTATAAATTAGGGCTAAGTATTTTATGGGGAACTTATGCTCTATTTTTAATTGCTCTGGGTATTTGGAAAAAGAAAAAACATCTGCGTATTGGAGCCATTGCACTTTTTGCCGCAACACTAATCAAGCTCTTTTTCTATGATATTGCACATCTTGATACAATCGCAAAAACAATTGTATTTGTATCGTTAGGAGTGTTGCTTTTAATAATTTCATTCCTTTATAATAAGTACAAACACTTGATAGCAGATGAAATTAAAGACTAAATTGTTAATTACTGCCTGTTGCTTTTTTTTGTGTTCCAACTCTTTTGGACAATTTAAACAGTATGATTTCAAAAGAGGATTATCGGGCATAAAATTCTCATCAAATGAAATTAATTTATACAAGATCATTTTGCCCGATGAAATCTTTGGAAAAGTGATGGACAATCTTGCTGACATAAGGATTTACGGAATAAATGAAAGCAAGGACACAACAGAAGTGCCTTATATTTTACGATTAGATTCTGATAAAATATCAAAAAAAAATGTGGCATTTAATTTAATCAATCAGTCGAAGAATGATAAAGGATATTATTTCACATTTGAAGTACCAACAGATAAACCGGTAAATCAAATCGAACTGGAATTTACACAGCAAAATTTTGATTGGAAGTTGGCGCTTGAGGGAAGTCAAAATCAACAGGAATGGTTTTCCATCATTGATGATTACAGAATACTATCCATGAAAAATAATCTTACCGGTTTTAAATTCACCAAAGTAAGTTTTCCATCTTCCAATTATCGTTACTTCCGGTTGCTTGTGAAAAGTGATTTGAAGCCGGAATTAATAGCTGCCAAATTATCCCTGGATGAAATTAGTGAAGGTAATTTCAGAAAATATATTATCAACACAATAAAGACTGATGAAGAAAAGAAAAACCAGCAAACTGTTATTAATATTGACTTACAACAAACTGTTCCGGTAAGTTTTCTGAAAATTTATGTAAATAACAAGTTTGATTTTTACAGGCCGATAACGATTCAATTTCTAATTGATAGCTTCAAAACCGAGCAAGGATGGATTTATAACTATAATACTTTAGCATCAGGGACTTTAAATTCAATTGCAAAAAATGAGTTTAAATTCAGCAGCACAATTTTAAAAAAACTTAGAATAATAATTGATAATCACGACAACCCACCTTTGAAAATTGACACTGTGAATGTGATAGGTTATCAACACGAATTAATCGCCCGTTTTACTGAACCTGGAAATTATTTCCTGGCCTATGGCAACAAAAAAGCAGTTAAACCAAACTATGATCTTGACCGTTTCTCAGATAAAATCCCAGCAATATTAACAGCGCTAAAATTAGGAGATGAGCAACTGATAGATAAAGAAAAATTAAAGAAAGAAGAACCTTTATTTCAAAACAAAGCGTGGCTATGGTCAATTATGACAATCATTATTATCATACTTGGATGGTTTTCATTTAGCATGATGCGAAAGAAACAATAATTTGATTAATTCACACTGGAAGATACTTCCTTAAGCAATTCATTATAGCAACCCTCAAATACAATTTACGTATATGCATTACTGTAGCTTACTTAAGAAAATAGAAACCTATAATATTTGTTTGTTTACTATGGCTCCATATTCTAAAAAAGAATTAATCATTTTTTTAAAAATGAAAATTGCATTTACTGTAGTTTTAAAGACATTACAATCTTTTAATTGAGATACTATTACGGGAAGGTTTATTAATACGGATTAATATATTATATTTGTACGTATAAAAATACTCAATGGATACTAAATTAACTTTAAAGCTTAACAAAAATGTGATTGAAAAAGCTAAAAAGTATGCTGAAACACATAAGAGAAGCTTGTCAAGAATAATAGAATCATATCTCCAGTCACTGTCAATTCAGGATGATTCAAAAAATAAAGATGAAATTGAAATTTCAGCGTTTGTAAAAAGTATGTCTTCCGGAGGTAATTTACCTGCTGATTTGGATTATAAAACCGAATATTCGAAACATTTGATTCAAAAATATAAATGAAGACTAAACTATTTATTGATACCAATGTCATCTTAGATTTATTGGGAGAACGGATGCCGTTTTATACTTCAATAGCAAAGATTGCAACTCTTGCAGATAAAGGCCAAATCAGAATAGCCGCATCTGCATTATCTTACAGCACTGTGAATTATTTTTTGACCAAATCTGAAAGTTCAGAAAAAGCTAAAGACAAACTGAGAAAATTTAAAATAATTTCTGAAATATGTACTTCGGATGAATTAATAATTGAAAAAGGACTCAATTCAAACTTTTCAGACTTTGAGGATTCCCTACAATATTTTAGTGCAATAAAATATGAATGCAATATATTGATAACAAGAAATGAAAAAGATTTCAAAGAATCACAAATTCCAATCATGACAGCAGATGAATATTTGTTGAGCATTAAAAAATAAATCTCCTCTGTTTCTTTGTACAAGAAAATCTTCCAACCATTCTCGTTCCAACTCTCAATAAATTTTATTCGTATTTATATGGCATCATTCTTTTGAAAATAGAAATAGAAATCAAGGATATTTGTTCGTTTACTATAAAGCTTTCGTCCTCTTAGTCCAATCACAAAAATTTGAGATGAATATTAGAAGTTTTACCTTGTCTGAGAAATTAAGCAAAATTTGGGCACAGGTCATCCTTAAAAATGTTTATGAAAAATATTAAATTAATAGAAGTTCCAAGTGAGATAGGCGCGGGTACTCGCGGAGCCAGCCTGGGAGTAGATGCCATTAAAATTGCAGCGCTTGATTTTATGAGTAATTTTTTTGTCCACTTTCCTTCTGAAAAAGTAGAAACAGAAAATCGATTGCTATTTGAACCAATACAATCGCCCTATGCAAAAAGAATAAGCGGCGTATTAACGATGTATGACCGTGTTTCAAAAGCCGTAAAAGAAAGTATTAAAAATAATTTTTTTCCGGTAGTGATTAGTGGCGATCATAGCATTGCCGGTGGAACTATTGCAGGAATAAAAATGGCAAAGCCCAATAGCCGGCTCGGACTTATATGGATTGATGCGCACGCGGATTTACACACCCCCTACACTACCCCATCCGGCAACTTACATGGAATGCCTTTGTCTGTTTCCATTGGTGAAGACAATGAAGAAAATAAAGTACACGAGCCAGACGAAAAAACAAGAAAAGAATGGAATCAGTTAAAAAATTTTGGAAAAATAAACCCTAAAGTGTTAGGGGAAGATATTGTCTTTATTTCTTTAAGGGATTATGAAAAAGAAGAAAAGAGCCTTATTGATAAATACGAAATGAAAGTAATCACTACTAATGAAGTTAGAAGAAAAGGACCGGAAAGTGTGGTTAAGTCGGCGATAAGATATCTTACTGACTGCACAGACATTTATGTAAGTTTCGACGTGGATTGTCTTGATTCTTCTATTTCAAGAGGGACGGGCACTCCTGTCAGCAATGGGTTACGTGAAAGAGAGGCCGAAGACCTGGTGAGTAAGTTCATGCAGAACCGCAAGATATGTTGTTTTGAAATTACCGAGGTAAACCCTACTCTTGACAAAGAAAACCTGATGTCCGAAATTGCTTTTAATATATTACAAAGAAGTGTAAATGTACTTATGATGAACTGACTGTTGACTAATCATCCAATTCCACAAATATTTAATTACAGCCCACCCGGCATTTCCATTTTTTGACGATACCTGTTCAGCGAAGGATCCATAGCTATGGCACTATCACATATTTTTTTACCCTTCTCTTTGTCACCTAATTGTTGAAGCGCAAGGCCGGCCATAAATAAAGACGAAGCATCTTTAGGATTGATGTCAAGAAGTTTTTTAAAATACTCAAGCGCATCTTTGTAATTTTTAGTATCGTACATAGCATGTGCCATATTGTTAATCAATTCTTTGTTGTTGGGTTTGCGCTCAAGAATTATATCCAGCGTTTTAATTCCATCTTCAGTAGCGCCGTTATACAGCTGGGCAAAGCCATAATTTTCATAAAAATCATTGGATTTATTATAACCGCTGTCCGCAGCTATGTCAAAATATTTCAATGCGTTTTTAAAATCATTTTGAGAATAATAAATCAAGCCCAACTCATACATCCATTGATTATTTGATGGCTTTAAGGCAATCGCTCGCTGATAAAGAGGAATCGCTTCCTTTTCATTTTCCAATTCAAGGTAAGTCTTGCCCAACGTATATGCTACGTCGGCATCGTTGATATTTTCAGCTAAAGCTAGTTTTAAATATTTTTCCGCCTTTGCATAATCTTCCAAATTATAATTGCTTATACCCAAAATGCGGTCCGAATTGTCGCAGGTATTGCATTGCTGCACTAGATCTATTGCTTTTTGAAACTGGTGATTATTAAAATATAAAGAAGAAAGTTCTTCGATTACTTCATTATTTTTAGGTTCTAACTGATAAGCTTTTGTAAAATTTTCGGATGCGTTATAAATTCTTGACATTTCTATATTTGCCCTTCCATTAGCTAAATAAGCTTCTGCCAACCCAGAATCAAATTTTATCGCTTTGTCAAAATCTTTGGTTGCGATGGCATATAATTTATCGTTATTTTCTTTTAACCCTTTTGTATAATAAAATTGAGCACTATCTATCACCTGGCAAAAGGAAGAGATCGTAATGATGCAAAATTGGATGGCTATTAAAAGGATTTTCATACCCGGTTAATTTGCAAAAACAGTACCGTTTATTGTAATACTATAGCACTTAACGCCGGTAGATTCAGGTTTATTTCAAATAATTTATCCTTTTTATCCACAACAGTGGTTGTTATTTCCTGGTTACTGAATTTTCCGGTTCCCCAATATTTCGAGTCATCGCTGCAAAAAATTTGTTTCCACGCTGCCTTATTTTTTGCCTTTATTTTCCAATCATGCCTTTCTACCGGGGTCATATTAAAAACTACCAGTAAATTATCTTCTTCTTTTTTCCCTTTTCGCATGTACACCATTACACATTCGTTACGATGGTCCATATCAACCCATTCGAACCCTTTTGGATCGAACTGATATTCATAAAATGCCGGATGAGAAGTATATAATTTATTGAGATCAGTTAAACATTGTTGCAATTTTTTGTGAGGCTCATACTCTAATAAATGCCAGTCAAGTTCCCTGCTGTAATTCCATTCAGAAGTTTGCCCAAATTCATTTCCCATAAAAAGCAACTTACCCCCCGGGTGCGTGTACATATAAGAATACATTGTACGCAGGTTTGCAAACTTCTGCCAGTCATCACCGGGCATTTTATAAAGCATTGGCGATTTTCCATGAACCACTTCATCATGACTTAATGGAAGAATAAAATTTTCGTCATAAAAATAGACCATACTAAAACTAAATTTATCCTGGCTGTCTTTTCTGTATAATGGATCCACTTTAAAATAATCGAGCGTATCGTGCATCCATCCCATCATCCATTTCATCCCAAATCCAAGACCACCATGCGTAGTAAGGCCGGTAATTTGCGGCCAGTCGGTAGATTCTTCCGCAATCATTTGCACGTCCGGAAAATCTCTATAGACCATTTCATTTAAATTTTTTATAAAAGCAATGGCCTCTAAATTCCCATTTCCACCGTGTTCATTAGGCTCCCACTCACCTTCTTCTCTCGAATAATCAAGACGAAGTATAGAGCTTACCGCATCTACACGTAAACCATCAATGTGATAAAGATCAAACCAATACCGCGCATTACTTATTAAAAAGGATCTCACTTCTCCCCTTGCATAATTAAAAATGTAGGAATTCCAATCGGGATGAAAACCCTTTCTCATGTCGGCATATTCATAAGTATGCGTCCCATCAAACATATATAAGCCATGGGCATCATGCGGGAAATGAGAAGGAACCCAATCCAAAATAACTCCTATATCTTCAGCGTGAAAAGCATCGATCAACTTCATAAAACCTTCGGGTATGCCAAACCTCGAGGTGGGCGCATAATAGCCACATCCCTGGTAACCCCAGCTTCCGTCAAAAGGAAATTCCATTACAGGCATCAATTCTACATGCGTAAATCCCAACTTCTTCACGTAAGGCACCAGCAGTTTAATTAATTGTTCATAAGAATTGAATGAATCTTCGTCATCAGCAACTGGTTTCATCCAGCTTCCCAGGTGTACTTCGTATATGCTCCATGGTGCGCTTAGTGAATTAAAAGCCTTTCGTTTATGCATCCATGTTGCATCATCCCATTTATATTGGATATCTTTTGTTTTGGAAGAAGTAGCAGGGCGGGTTTCCCAATGCCTGGCAAATGGGTCGCCTTTTAATATCCTTGCGCCCGCAAACCCATCAATATAATATTTATAATTTGAAAATTCTTCTATATCCGGAATGAAACCTTCCCAAATTCCCGATCTTTCCAATCTTACAAACAAGGGATGAGCTTCAAAATTCCAATGATTAAAATCGCCTACCACACTTACATACGTAGCATTGGGCGCCCACACAGCAAAATAAAATCCTTTTCTATTCAACACTTTAGCCGGATGCGATCCAAATATTTTATACAAGCTGTAATGAGTGCCATTTTGAAAATTCCTGATGTCTTCCTCATTAAATAATGAATAATTCCAAACAGGTTTTGTTGAATCAACAAAATTTTCTTCTTCGTAAGGCGGTTTTTTAACTGGCATACTGCAATTTACATTTTTTGCGTATAGTATTTAGAAAAGAATAACACGCTTTTTTACAAAAACTTATATATAATCATTTTATTTATCAACCCGAAATAACGTTGATTTACGCTATTTTTTACAATTTTGTGATAAAGTTAAACCATATTTGTACCTGCTTACTACCGGAAACTAATGAAAAAAATTGCACCTGCTTTTATTCTATTATATTTTTTGCCAAAAATTATTTTTTGCCAAAGTTCTTTTGTAAAAGGTAGCTTATCGGATTCTACTTCTTCGATAAAACCGGCAAATGCTGTGATCTCAATTTTACGGCAGAAAGATTCCACGCTGGTAAAATTTGCAAGAAGCGATAAGAACGGAGATTTCGAAATCAACAAATTGGATAGTGGCAGCTATTTGGTAATGATTACTTATCCCAAATACGGAGATTATGTAGACCAAATAAAATTACAAAATGCGCAAACGTTAGATTTAGATAAAATTTACCTTACCAGGAAAGCAAAATTATTAGAGGCCATTATAATACGCCAGGCGGCCATGAGAATTAAAGGAGATACCACGGAATTTACTGCTGATAGTTTTCATATAAAGCCTAACGCGAACGTAGAAGACCTATTAAAAGAATTGCCGGGGATACAGGTTGATAAAGATGGAAAGATAACCGCACAGGGACAACAGGTTCAAAAAATTTTAGTGGACGGCGATGAATTTTTTAGTGATGACCCAACAGTAGCCACCAGGAACCTGAGAGCTGATGCAGTAGATAAAGTGCAGGTTTATGATAAAAAAAGTGATGAAGCTAATTTCACTGGTATTGACGACGGCCAAAAAACAAAAACAATCAATTTAAAATTGAAAGATAATGCCAAGGACGGTTATTTTGGCAAGCTGTCCGCAGGTGCCTTAGATAAATATTATAACGCCTCAGCAATGATAAATGCTTTTAAAGCTAAAAGAAAATTAGCCGCATTTGCCATTGCCAGCAGTACCGATCAAACAGGACTTAACTGGAATGATTCAAGAAATTACGGATTTGATAACAATAATGTAGCATTTGATGGAGGCAGCGTGACGGTAACATCTAACGAAAGCGGCGATTTAGGTATTTCTGATTTTTATGGACAAGGTTTACCTAAAAGTGTAAAAGCCGGGCTTCACTTTTCCAATAAATGGGACGAGGATAAATACAATGCCAGTGGCAACTATGTATTTAATAAAATGTCAACGATAAGTAGCGGTAATACATACACGCAGAATATTCTTGCCGATTCTGTTTATTATACCCGCAATACTGCCAACACTAATTCGGACAGACTGCGGCATACCCTGAGCGGAAACATAGAAATCCAATTAGACTCATCATCTTCATTAAAACTAACTGCATTCGGAAGCGCAGGCAACATTCAGAACGGTAGTGAAGATCAAACAGAATCTTTGAGCGAGGAAAATAAACCCGTCAATAGCAGCAGGAGAAATTCCTCGTCTGATGGCAATAATGCTGATTTTAATACCTCTCTTTTGTGGAGAAAAAAATTCAAAAAGAAAGGCCGCACTATTTCAATTTCTTTTAATGAGCGGTATTCCGAATCGGACAGTAAAGGACATTTAAATAATCGATCCGATTTTTATGATAACATCGGTTCGGTGTACAGAACTGACACGACTGATCAAAATAAAATAAGTAATGTTTCCAATAATATTATTGGAGCTAAGGTCACTTATACGGAGCCGCTTTCAAAAAAATCATTCCTGGAATTTAATTACTCCCTTTATAATAATAACAGCATTCAGAAAATAGAAACTTATAACAGAGATTTTAGCGGAAAATATTCAGTGCTGGTAGATTCATTAAGTAATGATTTTAAGTATAGTTATCTAACCAATAGCGGAGGCGTCAATTATCTTTTTAATGATAAGGCAGTCAATTTTTCATTCGGTGGAAATATTGCCAACACAGCGTTTCAGCAAAAGGATGACTTTCGGGATACCTCCAGGAATTCAAATTACTACAACTTCTTTCCGCGCGCCAGCTTCCGCTACAAATTCAATGCTTTCAGTAATTTTAATATTAATTATAATGGCAGCACCCGTCAACCTACCATTGATCAAATTCAACCTTTAAAAAACAATGACGACCCTTTGAACATTATCGTCGGCAATCCTGCTTTAAAACAGCAGTTTTCGAACAACTTTACTATGTTTTATAACAGTTACCAGGTTCTGAATCAAAGATTCTTCTACCTGGGAGGTAATGCAAACTTTACAAAAGACCAGATAGGCAGCAGCTATACGATAGATACCCTGGGAAGAAAAGTAAGCAGATATATAAATGTTGACGGCAATTATTCATTTGGCCTATATGGAGGAATAGGAATGAAAATACCTAAAACAAATATTACACTTCAACTTGGACCAAACGCAAATATTTCGCAATTTGGAAATTATATTAACGGAGAAAAAAATCTAACCAAAAACACCAGCCTGTCTGCTAGGCTTGCAATGAGAATGGACAAAAAGGATGTGTATGAATTCGGCTTTGCTACATCGCCCGCTTATACTAATTCAAAATCAAGCATCAGTTCAGTAGCAGGCACTCATTACTGGAGTTATCTCTTTTCGGTAGAGGGAAATTATCAATTGCCATGGAAAATAGAAATAGGATCAGACGTTGATTTTAATTTAAGGCAAAAAATAAGCGCTTTTGACATTAACAATAATGTCATTTTGTGGAACGCCTATTTAGAAAAGAAATTTTTAAAGAATGATGTGCTGACCTTGCGGGCCAGTATCAATGACATACTCGACCAGAATAAGGGATATAGCCGCACGGTGCAACCATACGCGATAGAAGAAAAAAGCTACCTCACCTTTAGAAGATACGGCCTTATTACGCTTACCTATAATTTTAATAATAAAGGAGGAGCGGGGGCGCCAACATCCAGATTTTAATATTCTATTCAATGAAAAAGATTTTTTCAATAGTACTTGTTCTCTTTGTTGCAAAATTCGCGTTGGGGCAAACCCGGTTTATTTCAAAGGGAATTATCGAATTTGAAAAGCGAACCAATTTGTGGGCAGACCTTACTGGAAGCTACGCAGAGCAAATGAAAAAATCAGTGCCCGAGTACAAAACCGATTATTTCAATTATGAATTTGCCAATAATAAAGCACTATATTCTCCTAGTCGGGAATCCAATGATAAACCTACTTCTTTTTTGGGGACTCCAGCTACTGATAACGAGGTTTATAGCGATTATAAAATAGGAAAATATATTGCGCGCAAAAGTGTATTTGAAAAAACATTTTTAATTGAAGATAGCTTACGAAATGCAACGTGGAAAATCACCAATGACTTTAGACAAATCGCCGGATTCAATTGCCGCAGGGCTACTACTACTATTATGGATTCTATTTTTGTCGTGGCATTTTACACGGATGAAATAATGATTTCAGGAGGGCCGGAAAGTTTCAACGGATTGCCCGGGATGATAATGGGATTGGTCATTAACCGGCTGCACACTACCTGGTATGCGACTAAAATACGCGAGACTGGTATTGATGATAAAGATATTACTCCTCCAAAATCAGGAAAAAAAACAGATAATGAGAAACTGCTTGAAGTTCTAAAATCTTCTATGAAAAATTGGGGCGACGATGCAGTTAGTAATATTTGGGCAGCAATGATATAGAAAGACTTGATATTTATACAAAACATTTCATCCGCCAACCATTGTAAAAAATAAGAATTTGCATTTTTTGTTTGTTTGCTATCCTTAGCAAGTCGTGTATTTTATCTTCAATTTGAATGAAATTGTTAACTTTATAACCAACCTATTGTTCAATTATGAAAACGCTACTAATACCAGTTGACTTTACATCTACTTCAGAAAATGCGGTAAGGTTCGCAGCTGAATGGAGCCGGAAATATTTATATGAAAGAATTATTCTGGTAAAATCATTTTATACTTCAATGTATGAAAATGTAATAATGGCCGGAGAATATGCTAACGTAGACCAAAATTATCTGAACGGCGTCAGGGAAAAGCAAAAAGAAAGATTAAATAGCTTGTGCAAATATCTTGATGAAAA
This sequence comes from Ginsengibacter sp., assembly GCA_039937595.1. Classification (GTDB taxonomy): domain Bacteria; phylum Bacteroidota; class Bacteroidia; order Chitinophagales; family Chitinophagaceae; genus Ginsengibacter. Next base: position 18,070 of record JBDTGD010000244.1, read on the forward strand.
AACAGGTGATGGTATCCTGGTGCAATCTTCAGTCAGTGAATTACCCCTGCTAAGAGCAATTATTGAAATTGTAAAATCTGAGCAACCCGAAATGATTTTATTGGGTAATGATCAAATCAATAATTCCAATGCTGCATTCGTATCCGGCAATGTAATAAGCATTGCCAAAAGCAGCCCGGTAAGAGTTTTGGTAGTTCCCGCAAACTGTACTTATCAGCCGGTACACGAAGTTTTAGTCCCCTGTGACTTTAATAAAGTGGAATCGTTGAATAAAATAAACAGCCTTCGCACATCGCCGCGATGGCATGATGTGAAGCTTCTCGTTCTGAATGTAGATACTAAGAGAGATGGTTCTAATCCGGATGAAAAATTTAAAGTCGCGGAAGCAGGCCTCCATGATTATTTGAAAAATTTTAAACACGAAATTCATTATGCTGAAGACAAAAATGTGATAAGAGGGATACTTAATTTTCCAAAAATAAACGAAATGCAATTGATGTTCGCTTTGCCAGGACGCTATAGTTTTCTTTATTCTTTAACACATAAGAGTATATCGGAAGCGCTTTACAGCAACACACTTTTGCCGGTAATGATTCTTAAATAATACCGGTAACACAGCAGACAAATAAATAAAGGTAATTTTCATTTACAGATTCAATCCTGACCTTTTAAATATTAATAATATTTTTCTTCACTTTTGATTGCATGTCCAAAGGAATGTGATTTAATATTTCTTCTTTAAGCTTTTCTATCAATCGCTCCTTCACAAAATAACGATACGTCACCAAGCCTATTTCACGGACCGGTGACGGAGCTTTAAAGAAACGGATATTCTTTTTTTGTTTTGCACTCATATCTTTCAAAGCTAACTTTGGCAAGATAGTAATTCCCTGATTTGCTTCCACAATCTTCTTCAATGTTTCAATACTTCCTGTGGCAAAATCAAGCTGGTTCAAATCTCTTTCCTTATTTTTTAATTCGCACAAATTAAAGACCTGTGACCTAAGACAATGTCCTTCTTCGAGTAAGCATAACCGGTTTATATCAATATCATTAGCGAGTACATATTTCTTTTTTAATATTTTTTCTCCTGTTGCCGCATATACCACAAACTGTTCATAAAACAGCACCTGCTCATTAATGGATGGGAGATTGAGCGGCGTGGACAACAATCCCGCGTCCAGGTCGTGTTTTTCTAATTTATGAATAATGTCATCGGTGGTAAGCTCGCTGATTCTAAGTCTTACCATTGGATAATTTTTTAAAAAGGAACTCATGAATAAAGGCAGCAAATAAGGAGCAAGCGTCGGGATTATTCCGATTCTCAATTCTCCACTTAGTTCACCCTGTGCTTCCTGCACAATTCCTTTGAGACGGGCACTCTCATGCAAAATTATTTTTGACTGAGCAATTATCTTTTTGCCAATTTCCGTAGGTATTACCGGTTGCCTGCTACGGTCAAATATCTTTGTATCCAATTCGTCTTCCAATTTTTTAATCATCATACTTAAAGTGGCCTGCGTAACAAAACACTTCTCGGATGCTTTTACAAAATGACGGCAATCATCAACTGCTACAATGTATTCTAATTGTTGAATATTCATAAGTGTTGGGGTTGAGCTATGAGCCAGGAGCTATAACCCGATAGCTGATAGCTGATTGCTGATAGCCTTATAGATAAAATCTATACGAATATAGATAATATCAGTATTATTTAAGATAAATAAAGATTAAATTTGATTCACGTTAAAATAAATTCATATAAAACGTTAAACAATCACTCTCAAAATCTTCATTATGGAACAAGACAAGCTCAATAAGCTCACCACAAACACGGGAACTCCGGTACCCGACAATCAAAACATACAAACAGCCGGAGTGCGCGGGCCTGCTTTGTTACAGGACTTTTGGTTTCTGGAAAAGATGGCGCACTTCGACCGCGAGGTAATTCCTGAAAGAAGGATGCACGCGAAAGGCTCCGGCGCTTTTGGCACTTTTACCGTAACCCATGATATTACAAAATACTCCATGGCTGATATTTTTTCAGAAATCGGAAAGAAAACAGAAATGTTTGTGCGCATCTCCACAGTGGCTGGCGAGCGTGGCGCTGCTGATGCAGAAAGAGATATTCGTGGCTTTGCAATGAAATTTTACACTCAACAAGGTAACTGGGATTTGGTAGGTAATAATACGCCCGTTTTCTTTTTTCGCGACCCTATGAAATTTCCTGATCTGAATCATGCTGTAAAAAGAGATCCTAAAACCAACCTTAGAAGTGCTGATAACAATTGGGATTTTTGGACACTTCTTCCTGAAGCTTTGCACCAGGTAACTATAATAATGAGCGACCGGGGTATTCCGCGTACTTTACGCCATCAGCACGCCTTTGGAAGCCATACTTTTAGTTTTATTAATAAAGATAATGTAAGACATTGGGTAAAATTTCATTTCCAAACACAACAGGGTATTGAAAATCTCACCAATGAGGAAGCAACAAAAATAATTGGCACTGACAGGGAATCTCATCAAAGAGATCTTTTCACCAGCATTGAAAAAGAAGATTTTCCTAAATGGAAAATGTTTGTTCAAATAATGACGGAGGAGCAGGCCAACAATCATCCTCAGAATCCTTTTGATCTCACTAAAGTATGGAAACATTCAGATTACCCATTGATACCGGTAGGAGAATTTGAACTGAACCGTAATCCTGAAAATTATTTTGCTGATGTAGAACAAGCGGCATTTAACCCAGCTAATATTGTTCCCGGAATTGGGTTTTCGCCCGACAGGATGTTGCAGGGAAGATTATTTTCTTATGGTGATGCACAGCGTTATCGTCTTGGAGTAAATAACTCCCAGATACCTGTCAACGCACCTAAGTGTCCCTATCACGCCTTTCACCGCGACGGAGCCATGCGCGTAGATGGCAACTATGGTGCAGCAAAACATTATGAGCCAAATAGTTTTAATGAATGGAATGAACAACCCCAGTATA
>JBDTGD010000245.1:0-8664 GCA_039937595.1 Ginsengibacter sp.
TAGATGCAGTGAAATTATCTGATAGAAAGAATCATTTACCCAATCAGATGTCAGGTGGACAACAGCAGCGTGTAGCGATTGCAAGAGCGTTGATCAACGAGCCTGTAATGATATTGGCAGACGAGGCCACAGGAAATCTTGACACACGTACCTCGTACGAAATAATGGCCTTGGTACAGGAACTGAACGAACATGGAAAAACCATAGTTTTTGTTACCCATGAGCCGGATATAGCGTCTTTCAGTAACAGGACCATTACGCTAAGGGATGGCAAAATAATAAAGGATGAGATGAATCAAAATGTGCGGTCAGCAAAAAAAGCACTCGCCGAATTACCAGTAAGTGATGAAAGTTGAAAGATTAATTATAAGCAGTTGCTGCCAGGAAAAGAACCTACCTACCGGACAGGCAGGCAAATAAGCAGGAATCTTAATTAGCTTGTTTATAATCGTCGGTAACCAATAAAGTGAAATAGAATGAGATCGAAAAATATTATAAAATGAAACTTTCCAATCTTTTGCAAATAGCTATAAAAGCTTTGCAACGAAATAAGTTAAGAGCATTATTGACAATGCTCGGAATTATTATCGGGGTAGCAGCCGTAATTGCAATGGTCGCCATCGGCCAGGGGTCAAAACAAAGTATTCAGTCCCAATTGTCGAGCATGGGTTCTAATATGATTACCGTACTTCCTTTTAGTAACGTTACTGTTGGTGGAGGAGGAGCCAGGGTGGCTTCCACCGGTTTGCAGACACTCACATTGAAAGATATAAAGGCTATCCAAACCAATGCAAAATATATAAGTGAGGTATCGCCTGCTGTTTCGGCGAGAGGGCAGGTAGTATATGGCAATCTAAACTGGCCAACCCAAATTATGGGAGTAAGTCCTGATTATCTTACCATTCGCAACTGGCCATTAAAAGAAGGCGTTGCTTTCAATGCTGAAAATGTAACTACTGCTGCTAAGGTTTGTTTAATCGGTCAGACAGTAATTACTAATATTTTTCCTCCGGGGGAAGATCCTCTTGGTAAAATTATCAGGTTCAATAAAATACCTTTTACCATAATCGGTGTGCTTGCTCCAAAAGGTGCCAACGCTTTTGGATCAGACCAGGACGATATCATACTGGCGCCATACACTACTGTTCAGCAGCGCATTCTTGGTATTACTTATATACAGAACATTTATGCATCTTCAATTAGCGAGGGAGCTACCGATTCAGCCTCAGCTGAATTAACCAGGATTCTCCGCGCTTCGCATAATCTGAAACCATCTGACGATGATGATTTCCAGCTACGTGTCATGGCTGAATTGATAAGCGCATTTAGTTCTACCAGCCAACTATTAACTATTTTATTGACTGCGATAGCAGGAATATCTTTGGTTATCGGCGGCATTGGTATTATGAACATCATGTATGTATCGGTGACAGAACGTACCAAAGAAATTGGTTTACGAATGTCCATTGGCGCACGTGGAATAGACATACTAATGCAGTTTCTTATAGAAGCTATTATGATCAGTATTATCGGTGGCATCATTGGTGTTCTTTTGGGCATTGGTGCCTCACAAATGATAAACTATTTTCTGAAATGGCCTACACTGATTTCAGTTTCTTCTATCATTGTATCATTTGCAGTATGTGGAATTACCGGAATATTCTTTGGATATTATCCGGCAGTAAAAGCTTCGAGGTTAGATCCTATTGAAGCCTTGCATTATGAATAACAAGTAATAATTCACTGTTGCGATTTGTTTATAGAAACAGTAAAAGAATAAATAATTCGGAATCTTATTTTCTCGCTTTAAGACGAAATGTTGTAGGCAAGGGATATTTGGCAAACAGTGCGATTGCTTTTTTAAAAAAAGCATACCTCAATTCATCCTCAAACGAGTTGCTGCGCGAATTGCGTTCCTGTAAGCATTTTACTTTTCACACCTTTCTGTTGAATAAGAACTTTAAATTTATTGCCCATGTCCATCAATAACTTATTGATTTGAAAAATAAAATCCTTCTTATCATCTTCCATATTTTCAATTTCTAATTTTCGTAAATAATTCCCCAAGCCCCATGAACGGAGGAAATGTCCCTGCGTGGTGAACCCGGTGCATTCTAATCCATATTCTTTACCCCAATTATTTAGTGCTGAAAAATTTACGTGTGCTGTAATATCCTGGACTCCAATATCTGAATAGAGTGAATTATTTATTTCATGTCCTTTGTAACATAAAAGAGTACCCGAACTTCTTTTTGAAGTATAAAATTCACTTGCGGGAAAGCCATAATCAATGGTAAGAACAAAACCGGATTTTAAATTAATGGCTATTTCCTTTATCCATTGTATTGCCTGGAGATTTATTTCGGTGGAATAATCTTTTGGTAAAACAACATTTTGCGCCAGCAAATAATTTTTCAAATCTTCATTTGCTGGTTGCAATATCTCAGTAAATTCATTTGTGTAATCCACAAAGACTTCCATCAACTCATCCTTCATGATCACCTTGTGCACAGGAAAATTATCGAGCAATTCATTCGATAAAATACAACCATTTATGCCAGGTATCTCATTGATCGAGTTATACCAGCTTACTTTTTCATTTAATAATTTCTTTTCCTCATGCTGCATCGCTTCGCTTTTTTCAATGATGCAATAATTGATTTGATCATAGAGGGCAGGATTACTTTTCAAATGATTAAGAATATCATGACAGAGCGCTCCGGTACCTGCTCCATATTCCACCATAGTGAAGGGTTTTTTATCAAGCAAAATCCACATTTCTTCCATTTGTTTTCCAATTATTTCTCCAAATAAAGAACTTAAAACCGGGCTGGTATAATAATCGCCGTGTTTTCCGATTTTTTTCTGCGGAGAATTATAATATCCAAGATCCGGATAATAAAGCGCCATTTCCATAAAATCGCGAAAAGAGATTGGCCCTTCGGTTTCTATTTTGTCTTTTATTATTTCTGAAAGGCTCATGTGATGTAATATTTTTAATAAAAATAAAATCTACGTTTCGTTATTGCTTTTTCAAATTACTATCACAAGAATGCGTCACCTTTCAAATGCATATAATAATTACACTTGATTTTCATTCCAATTATAATAATCAGGTAAATGTGTAAATTTAATAAGTAATCTTTCATTTTTGCCCTTAGTATTTATACGACGAATGCAGTAATTACAACAACTACAAAAACCCGCAATACTGCCCTTGCAACCGTGAGCGTTGGTCTATACTTTTGTCTCAGAAGTTGATTGAAGCGATAAAGAATAAAAATCCTAAACCAAAATTGACTCATCCAAATCCAATGAAAGCCGTCCGATTTAAAACGGGCAAATCTTTAAAAAGAAGCTAAGCCTAATGAAAAACCAAATGCGATTTAAGCCTGAAAAACCAATGAAACCCCAGGATTAAATTAATTAAAAAACTTCCCTTGTAATGAGGGAAGTTTTTTATTATAAACGGTTTTTATTTTTTATTTTTTTGGGATCATTTGTAAGCATACAGGCCGGGGAATGTGAATTTCTTTACCGGTTTTAGTCAGCAAACCTGTTTCTTTATCTATTTTAAAAATGAATATACTTTCAGAGTCCTGGTTGGCAGCCAATAAAAAATTCCCGCTTGGATCAATAATAAAGTTGCGTGGATGACTTCCCAAAGATGATTGGGTTCCTTTAAAAGTTAATTTACCGGAATCGGGATCTATTGAAAAAATAACAATCAGGTTTATATCTCCTCTATCGGATGCGTAAAGAAATTTCCCGTCAGGAGAAATCATAATTTCAGCAGCGTCTTTTACGCCTTCAGCATCTTTGGGAAAAGTAGGAACATCCTGAATTTGTGAAAAGGTTCCATTTTCATAATTATAAGCGGTAACTGTGCCGCTCAATTCATGAATGAGATAAGCATGTTTTTTATTTGGTGCAAAAACAATATGCCTTGGGCCACTTCCTTTTTCGGATGCCACAGAAGGTGGAGAAGATAACACGAGTGGTTGTTCTTTTGACGGATCGAATTTGTAAATCATCACTTTATCCAAACCTAAATCAGGAGTGAACAGAAATTTTTCATCAGGGGAAAAAACTGTTTCATGTACATGTGGAATAGCACTATCCCCGGGGGTTCTGTATATCGTATCATTAATCAATTGAGAATAAGGTTTTACCGAGCCGTCGCCATTTATTGGAAATGCAGTAGCAGTGCCACTCGAATAATTAGCTACTGTGAGCCATTTATTATCAGAAGAAGTAGCAAGATAACATGGATCATCACCGCCGGAAGCGGTTGTATTTAGAAAATGTAATGTTCCATGATCCTTGTCAAAAGAATAGGCAGTAACTCTTCCAGGATTAGCGCCATTGGTTTCGTTGACCGCGTAGACATATTTTTGATCACTTGAAATAGTAACCCATGAAGGATTAGTAACACTGTCTGTATTGCTTACCCATGTTGCGTCACCGGTTTGCGAATTGAAATCATAAATATAAATTCCTTTACTGGTGGTGTTTGTGTAAGTGCCGATGAATAAATAGTAATGCTGGGGATTGGAGCAGGAAGCAAACAAAAAGAGGAAAGATGCAGCGAAAAGATTTTTTAAAGTAAATGTTTTAATTTTCATTTTTATGTTGTTGAAATTTTAAAGAATTAGATTTTATAAGCAATGATAAATTTTATTTTCTTCTGATAACTTCAAATTTTTCGAAATCTATTTTATGTTGATTTGAAACTTTTACTTCATCCACCAATGCTCTTTCAGGCCCTGCCTTACAAAAATCTACGAAGTCATTTAATGCTTTCTCATCACCTGTAACCAAAGCTTCTACTTTTCCATCAATTGTATTTTTTATCCATCCGGTTATGTGTAATTTTTCTGCAAGTCGCCTGGACGCTTCCCTGAAAAAAACTCCCTGTACTTTTCCACTTATTAATAAATGAATAGTCTCCATTTTTCAAAGATAGGTACAATCTGACTTTCCTCGTCTGATTGAAAAAGTCCATGCCGATTCATGAAATGCCAGAATAGGAATATGCTTCCGAATCTATCGGGATTGTTGTTTCACTGTGAAAGTAAACATTATTATACTCCTGCAATCCTCCGCTTGTATTCAGCCAATGCCTCATCCAAACGCTCTTTTGAATCTACAGCTCCGGGTGCATTATGCGAAGGATGAATAAATAATTTGACACCTCTGTCAGCAAGAATTTCCGCTACCGTGGTCACTGTCATCCATACGCATGTAATGAATGCCATTGTAGAAACGGGGCCTATTTTATCAACATGATTTTTTAAAGTTACTGATGCGTCTTCAATGGGAGCGCATGTGTCTACAACTATATCTGCTATTTCAAAAATATTTTTCCCTGATGAATGGCGTGTTTTTTTCCCTTTCGCTTCTGATGCAGATCCAAATACTATCACTTTCATTCCTTTCTTTTTTGCTTCAAGTGCCACATCTATATTTACGTTGTTGATTCCCGAATGTGAAAAGAGCCACATCGTATCGCGTGGATCAAAATCATATCCTTTCATTATTTCCACACCATATCCTTCCACTCTTTCTAAAAAAATAAACTGGTGCACACCCATTTGGCCGGTAATATTGGTAAAAAAAGTGAGCGGTAATTCTACTATGGGATGAAATCCAACAAATCCGCCAATCCTTGGATACATTTCTTCAATGGGTAACGTAGCATGACCACATCCAAACGTGTGCACCCAACGCCCACACTCAATCGAATCTGCCATAACATGTGCTGCCTTTGTTATATTGTCCATTTGTGTTTCTTCAATACGAGTCATGATCTGGCGGGTATTTTTAAGCCATTCTTTTGCTAACATAATTTTGTCGTTTAATTTTTATTATTCTTATTTAATTTTTTTAAAATCGCTATACATAAAATTGTCATTATGATAAATTCAATAAATCCTACCGTTGTCAAATGCCTGACACCATAGTTTTGCACGATGTATCCCATGCCATAATTTATAATCATATTTCCGATAAGCGCTATAACAAAAACAATACTAAAAGCGGTACCTGAAAGTTCTTTAAACCTGTCTCCTACAAAACCTAACATGATTGGGAAACCTGCAGCCAGCCCGGCGCCTATTAAAATTAAACCCATAACTGCAGGATAGAATGATTTTTCAAAAGCTAAAAAAATCAAACCCAAAAGGAGTAGTGACAAAGAAATTGTCCATATTCTTTTTACATCTGTGTTTCTTAAAACACTGCCCAGCAACAAACGCATTACGGTCATTCCCACTACTGACAGTGAGAGCGCATACAATGCTTTACCGGCTAAAATATGGCGATATGTTGTAAGATAGGTAGTAGTCCAGTTGTTAATGATTCCCTCGAAAGCGCTTTGAAAGAAAAGGAAAAATGCAATCAGTAATAATACACTGTCGTTCAGCAAGGAAATGCTTTTTGCAACAGGCAACCCGCTGGCATGTTTCGGTGGTGGAAATTTTATCAGAAGAAAAAATACGCCCATTATAAAAGTAGCGATACCTATAATAGAAAGGATAATTTCATAACTAAGACGGTTTTCAAGAACGCCCAGCACGAAAGGCATTCCCAGTGCGCCGATCGCAAAGAAAACTCCAAGTAAACTAAGGTTAGCGCCTTTTTCCTTTTCACTGATATCGGAAACAAGTGCGCTGGTTGCGCCGTTGATAGCGCCCCCACCAAGGCCGAATAAAAAAACACAAATCTTTAAAATATACAGCGATGGCGCATAGGCTATTCCTTCAAAACCTATAAACATACTGAAACACGTGAGTGCCAGTAATACTCTGTATCCATACCTGTCGCAAAACGGTCCGAAAAATAATGAAGCCATTAAAATACCGAAGGGTAAAATTGAAAATAATGTACCGGCAGAAATGTCATTAAGTTGAAACTTGATTCTTAACTGAGGCACTACTGATCCTAAAGTAGTAATAGCCATTCCAAAAAAAAGTATCCCGATACAGGCTGCCCAAAAAACCAATCGTTTTTTATACATTTTTATTTTTTAAATTATGCATTTGCTATTTTTGAGTGCCAGGAAGCCCGCACCGTAAACGCCTGCATCTGAGCCTAATGCTGAACTTTCAAAAGTCACTTGTTTAATACTGATCGGCTGCGCCCATTTGGTAGCTTCTTCCTTAATAGCTGGAATCAAATTAATCGCCGGGCCAAATACGCCTCCTCCAAAAATGATCTTTTCAGGATTAAATAAACTAACCAGGTTGGCCGCAGCCATTCCCCAAAATTCGATGCATTCGTCTATTACTTTTGAAGCAAGCGGTTCGTTATTTTCGTATGCAGAAAAAACATGGCGTGCAGTTATTTTTATCACACTTTTCAATTCTCCGGTATAATCGGGGTCGTCTTTTAAATATTTTCTGGCCAGTTTTACGATTCCTTCGCCAGAGGCGTAAGTTTCAAAACAACCACAATGTATGTACTCATCATTAAAAGGTTTTGTCAAGGCCATCCAGCCGATCGCACCTGCAATATCATTAGAACCCCGCAATACATTTCCATTGATTAAAATGCCAGCGCCAATACCAGTTCCTACCGCAAGGTAAATTGCGTCCATGCATCCACATGCATTTCCCTGCCACAATTCTCCCAAAATATAACAAGCTCTGTCGCTATCTATGGTGACAGGAATTTCTCCACTTATCTTTAATACTTCCTCCAATAATGGATAATCGTCCCAGCCAGGGATATTTGGGGCCCAAACTTTTCCTGTTTTTATATAATAAATTCCAGGTACAGAAATACCAATCGATCTAGTAGGATTGTTACCTGAATTTATTAATCTAATTATACCTGTAGTGATAAGACTTCCAACTTCAACTCCTTTCCTGTTTTCTAAAGCAATGGTGTCTTTATGCAAAATTTTGCCTGTTTCGCTAAAGACAGCAAAAGCAAGTTTAGTACCTCCAAGATCGATCCCTAATAAAGCCATTTAATATTATTTATGAAAATGAAAAGAGCCAACATGCGTGTGCATGTATTTGCCTGTTTAAAGATGAAAATTATGTAAAATTGCATAAACACGCAAATAAAAATTAATTTTATAAAACCTTGTATTTGAATGATGACTTAAGGCATTGGCACTTGTTGTGCTTATGTCTCGAAATGTGACTGATTCTGGTTTTAAGATATTGGATTTAAAATATTTTATCTATAATCCTTAACTTGGCGATGGAAAATCGCAATTTTGCAATTTTTTTAAAATAAAAATATGGAAGCTTCAGCCACTGGGATGTTTAAAAATGAACGACATGCTTATATTATAAAACAAATAAATCTACATAATAAAGTTTTATCTTCCGAACTAAGTGTCCAGTTAAAGGTTTCTGAAGATACAATACGACGCGATTTGGCTGAATTGGCGGATGCGGGAGAAATAATAAAAGTCCATGGTGGCGCTCTTTCTAAATCTTATCATTATCCTGTCCAAAATAATTCTGTCTATGCACAGGATTCCAAAAAGGAAATAGCAAAGAAAGCCATAAAATTAATTCAACCAGGAATGACAATATTGACAGAGGCGGGAACTACGATGTTAGAAATGGTGAGAATGATTCCCGACGACCTGGAGGCTACCTTTTTTACCGTTAGCCCATTAATTGCTTTAGAACTGGCCGATCATCC
>JBDTGD010000246.1:0-4951 GCA_039937595.1 Ginsengibacter sp.
TTTTTTTGCCACAGGACATTTGTTGCATCCCGGCATCTCATTTTTTACCATTTTATGAGCCACTCTTTTACCGTTGCAATAATAAAAGTTTATTGTTGCCCCAGTGGTGGTAGCAAAATACAAAATAGCTAATATGGCAGCGAAGCACTTTTTCATAAAAGAATTACAAAGGTAAATATGTTTTTTAAAGCGCGATTATAAATTTATGGGTAAGGTTTATAAAATTATTTCGCAGAAATAATTCTTGGTGCTCTTGGTGTCCTTCGTGGTTCAAATGATTTTTCTTTTGCTTTGAAAAAGTTCTCTTTACCACAAAGGCACAAAGAGCACGAAGGAAAAATGCTTCGCATTTTTATAATAACACAGTGAGGTCTTTCAAACTAAAAATTCACGATTTTGACACTTTTGTAGTGTAATTACAATTTAAGTATCCTATATGATGCAAATCCTACCAAAACAAAAACGATAGCGCCCATTATTAAATCGGGAAGATTAGAGGCTGTATAATAGACCAATATGCCTGCAACTATCACCCCTGCATTTGTGATAACATCTGTAGAAGTGCATATAGTGCTTGCTTTAATGTGGGCTTCCTTATTTTTTGACCTTTGTAATAAATAAAGTGTAAATGCATTGCCGAGCAAAGCAAGTATAGAAATTATAATCATTGTTTTGAAGTTGGGTGCTTCTTCAAAACCAAAAAATCTTCTGGCAACTTCTATAAAGCCAGCTATTGCGAGCAGCATCTGCAAGTATCCACTAATTTTTGCAATTTTTCTCTTTTGAAACAGTGCTTTGCCTACAACAAAAAGTGCCAACCCGTAAACTACTGAATCTGCCAGCATATCCAAACTATCTGCTACGAGACCCATTGAACCGGAGATAAAACCCGAAATCATTTCTACAAGAAAAAAGAAAAAATTTATTGCCAGCACCTGCCAAAGTAATTTTCTCTGCTGCCCTGCTGTGTTAGAAAATAATAAGGCTTCTTCCTCATCAACCTTTTGTGTTTTTATCAGTGATGAATTGAGATGTAAACTATCAATAGCCGCCGTTATAGGCGATGCATCACCTTCATGCAACACATATAGTTTCCGCTGAGGAATCTCAAATTCCAACGATTTGATATTATGCAAATCTTCTATCTTCATCCGGACCATTTGTTCTTCCGAAAGACAATCCATTTTTGCTATGTTGTATGTTGTTTTGTTCATTATTATCTTTCAATATTGACTAAGAATATTTCATGCCCCCAAGTCCGTTATCACTTCAGGGATTCCTAATACAAATCTAATCAGGTTTAAACTATCAAGGCTTCCAAACTCTTCACCTTTCTCAAAATCTCCTTCTGCCTGAGCCATTGAATTGGTGAGATGCGCGAAGCAAATAATTCGATAATTTTTAAATGCAGATAAGGCATAAAGCGCTGCAGCTTCCATTTCCACACACGTAATATTTTGCTTCTTCATCGCGTCTATCGCTGATTGTGTTTCTCTGTACGGAGCATCTGTAGTCCAACTTATTCCATGGAAATATGGACAGTTTTCATTTGTATCGTAACGGTTTAAGATTTCAAAAAGTTGCTTATTTAAAATGGCTGATTCATTAACTGGCAAATAGTGATAACTGGTGCCTTCATCACGAATTGAAGAAGTTATTAACGCAAAATGTTTATTGTTTTTCAACTCACTTATAATACCCGCTGATGTAATACTAATAAGTAATTTACAACCTGAAACAAAAAGTTGTTCCGCCACAAGTACAGCATAAGACGAACCAACAATACAAGGAATAATACCCAAAGGATGTCCATCAAAATTGTATTCGTACATGGTTGAATGATAACATGCCCAACAATCATTTTTAACAGCTAAATTATTCTTTATCAGATAATCTGCTAAGTCTCCGTCAGGGTCCAGTACACAGATTGAAGGGACATCACAATCCTTTATATTCTTTTGCCTTCTTGCTTCACGAAGCAAATTTTCCGGAAGGAATACTGAAGGCTCATTATAGTATTTCTGGTTTAATATTGTATCCATAATTCCACCTGCAAAGGTATCTTGATAAAAAACTAATTGATGAAAAACTTACAACTATAAAATTTTTATAAACAAATAGTCCATGCTTTTGAGAATACCACAATCAATTCAATATAAAAATTAGGAATTCCTGTTATTTATTTGTTTATGATACCTTTCTCTCTTGCTACAAAGCTTACCCACTATAAATAATACTAATCCGGGAACAACAAAAATCAAGTCCGTTATTTTATCTTATACCTGAATCCCACATAAAACAATCTGCCACTCAAAGGCCCCCAAACCATTGATGCATCAAAGTATTTACCAAATGGTTGGTCAGCCGCTATGATTACATCCCTTTGAAAATAGTTCGTGAGATTTTCGGCCCCGGCATATAGTTCCCAATTTTTATTTTTGCCAAAAGATTTACTTACCTGGGCGTTCATTGAAATATAAGATGGCGAATAATCCGGCATTTGATATTCGACAGGATTTTCCGAAGTAGAAGGTATTCGTTTCTTGCCCACATAATTAACGGTGTAGTCAAATTTCCAACTTTTTATTTCGTAACCAAGATTAATAAAAGCACGGTTGTCGGCAGTGAAAGGCTTTTCAAGTAATTGATTTCCGTAAGTTGTTTTTACGTCAAAGTAGCGATAAGCAATCCGTACATCTAATTTTTTTACGGGAATAAAATTCAATTCGCTTTGAAAACTATTTGAAAATGATTTGCCGGCTAAATTATAAAATTTTATTTGGCGGACATCTTCAAGATCTGCCACCACCTGGTTGGTAAAATCATTTCTATAAAAATCGAAACTCAACATTGCATCTCTTGTAAAAAGTTTAAACTTCTGATCTGTGCTGATGCCTTTATCCCACGCTACTTCCGGGCTTAATCCATAAGCTTTTCCTTTAGAATTCGAAATAATATTTACAGTTCGTGCGCTTACCAATGCCCCCATATTCTCTGCAAAAATATTTGCGGTGCGTTGCCCACGACCAGCACTTAAACGAATTGTTGTATTCTTCGCAGGTGCATATCTCACATTCAGTCTTGGTGTGGCAAACCATCCATATAAATTATTATGGTCTACTCTGAAACCGGCAACAGCATTAAATTTTTCATTCATAGTGTAAGTATATTCAAAGAACGCGCCGGGCACTGTTTCGTTTCTTTTAAAGGTTTCGGTTTTATACAATTCATTGTAGGTATCGGCAACCAGGCTTAATCCTGTTCTAAATTTATGGGCTGTATTGCTGATGATACTTTGATAAATAAGATTAGAATAATAATTGCTTTGATGTGCATTGTAAGTTATCAGTCCAAAATAAGAGTCCTGTTGATGATCGAAGCCAGACAGTTGCAGCCCGATACTTTTATATTTTTTTTCAGGAAATACATATCCAATCTTTGCAAACCCTTCATAGCGATTGGTTTTGATGCCTAACCCATAATGATTGGTAGTTAATTTGTCATCAATATTATACGCCATTTGCCCACCTGTTTTATCATCAAGGAGCGCTTTTACTCCAAATTGAATTTCTACGCCTTTGTGATCTTCATAAGCCCATTTATTAACAGCGCTGAATAAATTGCCTGTGGGCAAATCGCGAAAACCATCTTTATTAAAATCAACTTTATTGTATAAAAAATCATCATGCAATAATAAACCGGTTGACCATCTGTCTCCTATGTGTTGCGCCAGGTTTAGATTAACGTCCGTTTTGCCCATATCATTTACATATTCGTTCAGATATAATTTTTCGCTGGTTTCCAGATTTTTCAATTCCACATTTATCTGCCCGGCTATACTTTCAAATCCATTTGCTACAGAGCCAGTGCCTTTACTTAACTGGATGCTTTCTATCCAGGGACCTGCTATGCTGTTCAAACCCAGTGACGTAGCCAGGCCGCGGGGACCAGGTAAATTTTCAACCGTCAATTGTGTATATACGCCTGCAAGACCCAGTAATTGAATTTGTTTGGCGCCGGTAACGGCATCGCTATAGGAAACATCCACACTCGGATTGGTTTCAAAACTTTCACTAAGATTACAGCAAGCCGCCTTTAGAAGATCGCCGGAATTAATAGTCATATTTCTCATCGCCCCCATCTCATTAATGTATGAAAATTTTGGTTTCCCTTTAATTGTTATTCCTTTTAGTTGGCCTTTGGAAGCCAGCACAATTTGTAGTTGCCCTGCAGCGGTTATTTCTATTGAATCTGTCTGAAACCCGGTGTAGCTCACCACAAGCTTTGCATTATTTGCATTTTTGGGCATTACAAATATTCCCTTCTTATCAGATAGGGTTCCATTTTTAGAGTCACTCCAGGAGATACTGGCCCCTTCAAGCGGTGAAAAATCCCCCTTGTTATTTTCTGAGACTACTATTCCGCTTACCGGATGTTCATTGGCATCCCCATCAGAATGTGTAAGTTCTTTTTCATTGGCATCCCGGTAGCGACAACATGAAGGAAGTGAATTATAAACCTCATCAAGTGCTTTTGCAGTTTCCAGATCATGGCCAGCAGCCAGAATTTTTGACTGGATTTTCTTTAAATTGATTTTGGAAGGATCATAAACCACAGCAAGCATTTTTGTTTCCACGTTCCAGTCGGCAGAATCCACTCCTTTTAGATTTAACGCATTTTCGATGCGCTCTTTACATTCTACACATTTTCCAAAAACTTTAAAGGAAGCAGACTGATCTCCATTGTTTGTTTGAGACCAGGAAGTGGTAAAGCTAAAAACTGTAATGATAAGAAGAGCAGTGTATTTAGTGAAACTATTATTGGTAGCTCGCTTGAGCGATCGTTGTATTTTGATCTTAAAAACTTTCATTATAATTATTTGATACGATTCATCTCAGTAGGCTGTTTACGGATTTAAACAGAACTGAATTATTTAGAATTACATTGATTT
>JBDTGD010000247.1:0-3773 GCA_039937595.1 Ginsengibacter sp.
TTAATAGATGCATTGGTAGAAATAGCCACGCATTTATCATATTCAGGTTTCCCTTTGCCTTCCATAATTCCCGGTATCGTGCGAAACTGCCTGCGCACTTCTTCCACCATAGCCATGGCTGCTTCACCCACCGCACGTATTGCTAAAGAGGAAAATATAAATGGAATCATTGCGCCAACAAATAAACCTGCCAGCACATCAGCGCGATAAATATCTATACCATCAATTTTCGCAATTCCCACAAACGCAGCAAATAAAGCAAGAGAGGTTAATGCGGCAGATGCAATTGCAAAACCTTTTCCTGTAGCCGCTGTTGTGTTTCCCACTGCATCGAGAATATCAGTTCTTTCACGAACTTCTTTTGGTAATTCACACATTTCCGCAATTCCACCTGCGTTATCAGCAATTGGTCCGAATGCATCTATGGCCAATTGCATAGCTGTTGTTGCCATCATACCGGCAGACGCAATGGCCACGCCATATAAACCTGCGCATTGAAATGATAAATAGATTCCTGAAGCAAGTACAAGAATCGGAAAGAAAGTACTTTCCATTCCTACCGCCAATCCACCAATAATATTAGTAGCATGTCCTGTAGAAGATTGACGTACAATAGTCATTACCGGCCTTTTGCCCATTGCGGTGTAATATTCAGTAATAAAACTGATCAATGTTCCAACAATAAGTCCTACGATGATAGCTCCGTAAACTCCATATTTTGTAAAATGATGTCCTCTCAAAACCATATCTGTATCTGGCATAATCCACATTACTAAGAAATAAGCCCCAATTGCAGTAAGCACGATAGCACCCCAGTTTCCCAGGTTCAAGGCTTTTTGAACAACGGATGTATGCAAACCCGCACTATCAGAAATTTTTACGAAAAAGGTTCCTATAATCGAAAATAAAATTCCCATAGAAGCGATCAACATTGGTAATAAAATAGGCGCCATTCCATCAAAAGCATCTACAGAAAGAGTTTCTCTTCCCAATACCATAGTTGCCAGGATAGTAGCAACAAAAGAACCAAAAAGATCGGCACCCATACCCGCTACGTCACCTACATTATCTCCTACATTATCCGCGATAGTTGCAGGATTTCGTGGATCATCTTCAGGTATTCCAGCTTCTACTTTTCCTACAAGGTCAGCACCAACATCAGCAGCTTTTGTATAAATTCCTCCGCCCACGCGTGCAAATAAAGCAATGCTTTCCGCACCTAAACTAAAGCCGGTTAATATTTCTATAGTTTTCTCCATTTCAAGGCTATTGGCAAGCGCATGTGGAGCAAAAATGAATTTTAAAATTATAAACAAACCGCCCAAACCCAATACTGCCAGACCTGTAACGCCAAGACCCATCACACTTCCTCCTGTAAAAGAGACTTTTAATGCCCGTGCTAAACTGGTACGCGCAGCTTGCGTAGTACGCACATTCGCCTTGGTAGCTACTTTCATTCCTATGAAACCTGCAAGAGCGCTAAGGAAACCTCCGCATATAAACGAGATAGCAATGCTCCAGTGGCTGTTGGCACTGCTATAGCCCATTAGCGCCAATAACAATGCTGCGATCACAACAAAATAGGAAAGGATTTTCCATTCGGCTTTTAGGAAAGCCATCGCACCCTCCGCTATATAAGTGCTGATCTCTTTCATTCTTTCATTACCGGCATCTTGTTTATCTACCCATGCAGACTTTATGAAAGTGTATATCAATCCAACAATTCCCATCGCTGGTATTACGTAAATCAAATTATCCATATTTAATTTTAGTTAATTTTTTGGGCTGCAAAAATAGGGTAAAATATAGTAAAATATGGTTCTGATTAAAAATAAGATATAAGGAATGTGTTGATGATATCTTCCGGGCATCAAGCCATAATAAATCCAATAAAAAATAGTTTATATGATTGTATATATTGAATAATAAGTATTTTTAAATTTTTCTGCCAGAAATACGTTATGGTATTTTTAAAAATACATGAAAGATTCTAAGACTTTATTTTTGATGATATTGGCATTAGTGCTGGTCACCAGCTCTTTCGTATTAATCTCTATTTGGGGTTATCGTTATTATTTTCAGCAAAAAAATGATTTGCCTGTTTCCAAATCGAAGGGAAAAAAACAACAGGAAACTGCGGAAAAACTCCATTACGATTCCCTGCAAAATTTTACAGATTCCAGCGTAGGCTATTTGGATTCTCCATCCCAAAACCAGGGATTAAACAATTCGGATTCATTAAGCAAAACCCTTCAAATAAAATTAATAGAATACAAAAAGATACAGGAGGAAATAGCTGAGATTTTAAAAAATAAAGCAGTTTTAAAAAATAGAGTGGATGAGACGAAAAGAATTAGTGAATTACAGAAAAATATAGATTCATTGAACAAGAAAAAAGAAGAGATGATATTGGAAAATGAAAAAATGAATCAGATGTTGACACAGAAGGTGCAGTTGCGAAGCGCTGTCACCCAAAGCGACAATTTTAAAAATGCGACAACAGTGCAACCAACTGCGTTACCTCTATTAGTTTCACATCTGAAGTTTGAGGCAATCAATGATAAAGGGGATTATGAAAAGCAAACAATGCTTGCTTCACAGGCCTCCAAATTTGAAGGCTCATTTGAAATAAATATCAATCCTAAAATGAATAATGCTTCCGAAATATTTGTAAAAATTCTGCAACCAAATGGGAGGCCGATTTTAAATGCCTCGAGCGGTTTTTCGATTTTAGAAGCTGATGCCGGCAAAAGTTCCTACTCGTTAGTTTTACATTTTGATAAAAATAAGGACAATCATGCACGACTGAAGTTTTCAATTGCAACAGATGTTTTTCATAAGGGAAGATATACGATGCAGATATATCATAATGGCGTAATGATTGGAAGAATGCAAAGAACCTTAATGTAGTTTTCTCTCACTATAGTAAACCGACAAATAATAAGCTTTTTTATTTTTCGTTAGTTTTTTTCTTGGGTCCTTAAAACTTATTCCGGGATAAAAATCAATTCTTTTATGCAAAATCCAGGAAATTTAAATTTCCATTCTGCCTTAATGCAAATTATGGTAGAAAATATTAGTTTTTAAGTTTGAATGTTGAATTTGTTTGCGACAGACGAAGCACGTCGCAATAAATTGAGATATTTCATCTCCTGATCATATTCAGCATTGATAGGGTTTCCGTAATCATTTTTGCATTATACTCCATCGCAAGTTCCTTATGATTTATAGCGTCGACAATGGTACCGATGAAACACAAACCCGCAGTAAAAAAATACAAAACGCCCATGCCGATATGTCCTATTACGAAACGCTGAACGCCTGCTATACCCACTAGCCCGAGTAGGCAAAGTATCAAAATCAATTGCGGATCTTTCCTTTTTGAACGATATATCATGCAAAATTGAGCAAGTTCATCATCGCTAAAATCTTTTATCCTGGAATTGATTGTTAGTAACTCTTCAGGCGTAACGTCATACAAGTATTTTAGAATACCGGGATGCACGGAATTAAAATTATTGTCCATAATGTTTGGTTTGAATATGAGAAAATAGATGAAGTTTTGAAAGCTCGTAAATCCTCCATAAAATTACCGCAAGCGCGAAAATACCTAGGGGATGCGCTGAGAAAGACGCACTGATATTACCGTGAAATAAATAACTAATAGCATGACCCAAGCCGCAACCGGGACAAAACGATATGCCTAAAAATTTAAAAATGCAAAAAGAATAATGAGCGCTATTATTAGGATCCATTGAAGCAAGCAAGACCAG
>JBDTGD010000248.1:0-2999 GCA_039937595.1 Ginsengibacter sp.
AGTTCAGACGGTTGTTCTATCTGCGGATTATGCCCCGACCGTTCAAACATTACGAATTTGGCCTGTGGACAATATTCTTTAAATTTTTCCATCATCACAGGAACGGCCACCCTGTCAAATCTTCCTCCATAAATTAATACCGGCATTCTTAAATTTTTCAATTCTTTGCGGTAATCAAAATTTCCAATATCGCTACCTACAATAAAATCTCCATCCCTGCCCACCATCTGGTAATACAATTTTGCGTTGAAAGGATTTGGATAAGGCTTTTTGCCACGGCTTAAAAAATTATCAGGATTATAAGCATACAAAAAACCGTAAGGAACCTTGCCATATAATCTTTGATGTTGCGGTTCACTGGATACTGCGCCTGCTTCGCGAATGATCATCAGCGAATCCCAAACTTCAGGATAATTGGTTTTGATCTCATGATTGCTGTTGTCGTCATTTGCCTGCCACATGAGATAGCTGTGAAATGTATTGGCTAATATTAAATGGTTCACATGTTCAGAATATTTTAACGCATAGCCCTGCGCAACAACGCCACCATAAGAATGGCCAAGCACATTTAATTTTTCAAAATGAAGCGCTTTCCTGAGGCCCTCAATATCTTCTATATCTCTAGCCAATGAGTATTCCTTAACATCTTTGGCCGTGTCACTTTTGCCTCTTCCGAAGGCATCAAAATAAATGATCTCATTGTCTTTTGCCAATGAGTCAAAAACACGATAACCGATATGAGAACCTCCGGGACCGCCCGGAATGATGATTAAAGGATCCCCATGTCCAACTAATACCACATATAATTTTGCCCCATTTACTTCTATATATTTTCCATCAGTATAGCTGCTCGGATAAGTTTGAGCATACGATGTTGCGCATAATAGAAAGAAAACAATTAGTGAAATTATCTTTTTCATTCAAAAGGGTTTTAGAAGTGGAAGGTATCAAAAAACGGTTTAGTTCTTTGGCAAAATTTTTTCTTAGAACAAATATTGATACAACTCTTCGACTTTCCCTAAAGGCACTACTTCTATTTTGAATTTATTTTTCCCAAGGCCTTTTGTGTTGTACTTACTTACAATTATTTTTTCAAATCCCAATTTTTGCGCTTCAGCTATTCTTTGTTCTATACGATTCACAGCTCTTATTTCTCCGCTCAATCCTACTTCGCCTGCAAAACAAATCTGCATTGGCAACGGAGCATCTTCATAAGATGAAAGCAAGGCACTCAAAACAGCCAGGTCTATTGAAGGGTCTTCCACTTTTAGCCCTCCGGCAATATTGATGAAAACATCCTTTACGCCAAACTGGAAACCACCTCGTTTTTCCAGGACCGCCAGCAGCAATTGTAATCTTCTTAGGTCAAACCCGGTATTGGTTCTTTGTGGAGTACCATAAACACTTTGGGTAACCAAAGCCTGCACTTCTATTAGTAATGGACGAATGCCTTCCATCGTAGCTGCAATGGCAACGCCACTTAGTTGTTCTTCTTTTTGTGTGATTAATATTTCCGAAGGATTAGTAACTTCTTTCATTCCTTCACCGGTCATTTCATAGATTCCTAATTCTGATGTAGAGCCAAAACGATTTTTCAACGTACGCAAAATACGATAAGCATAATGGCGATCACCTTCAAATTGTAAAACGGTATCTACCATATGTTCGAGAATTTTCGGGCCCGCTATACTTCCGTCTTTTGTAATATGACCAATTAGGAAAACAGGTATATTGGTTTCCTTTGCGAAGCGTTGAAATTCTGATGCGCTTTCTCTGATCTGAGACACACTCCCCGGAGCAGATTCTATATAAGGTGATTGAAGTGTTTGTACAGAATCAACTATCACTAGCTGTGGTTTCAGTTTCTTTATTTCTTTAAAAATAGATTGCGTGTTGGTTTCTGTAAGAAGGAAGAAGTTTTCATTACTAATCTGTAGCCTGTCGGCGCGCATCTTAATTTGTTGCTCACTCTCCTCACCACTTATATATAAGGTAACAATATTTTTTAATTGCAATGACGCTTGTAAAAACAGTGTTGACTTTCCTATGCCCGGTTCTCCGGCTATTAATACAATGCTTCCCAAAACAATTCCCCCTCCAAGAACGCGATTGAGCTCCGCATCTTCTGTGATGATTCTTTGCTCTTCTCCACTTGCAACTTCTTGTAATGAAATTGTTTTAAGGGATCCCCTCATTCCGGAAAATTCTTTCCATTCATTTGATGGTGGTTCATTCCCTTTTACTATCACTTCTTCTACAAAAGTATTCCACTCATTACATGACGGACATTTGCCAACCCATTTGGCACTTTCATGTCCACAATTACTGCAAAAAAAAGCAGACTTCGTTTTACTCATCTATGAATTATTTTTATGTACAGACCTAACCTTATATTACGGGATGAAATTAAACAATGATTGCCATGTGAAGGCTAACAGAAAAAAATATAACTTACGATTGCGAAGAAATATTGATTATTAAAACCAGGAGAGCTTTCAATGAAATTTCTTAGGCCATGAGAATGTTCAATAACTAAAAAGTAAAAGAGCCGGTATTACTACCAGCTCCTTATACTTACTAACCCATTAAATTCTATTGCTAAATTACAAATTGAATGCAGATAAACAAATTAAATTTCTCCGATGTGAATAAATTTTCTCCTAATTCACATATCGCAATCTTTTAAGGTATTAATCTATTATCATATGATTATCAACCTATTATTCAGATAAATAACTCTTTTTAAGGCTCAAAAAAAATATTTTGTTTATTTTATAAACTACTTTATTTTTGTGCTAAATTTATAAAAATGTTTAAAAGTCTCCTATTACCGCTTCTTTTAATAAGCACCTGCGGAATGGGTCAAATAAAAATAAGTGGCAGAGTAACGATCAATAAAAAAAATCCACTTGCAGGTGTTAGCGTTAGCATAAAAGATTCTTATGATGGAGCCACCACAGATTCGTTAGGAAATTATTCATTTACTGCTACCGAAAAAG
>JBDTGD010000249.1:0-9182 GCA_039937595.1 Ginsengibacter sp.
AATCTTTTTGGAGATTGCTTACTTGCGTTAGACGCCGCAACCGGCAAGCGTATATGGCATTTTCAAACAGTTCATCACGATTTATGGGATAGAGATCTTCCAACAGCTCCTTTACTGGTCACCATTACAAAAGACGGCAAGAAAATAGATGCGTTGGCACAAACTACCAAGAGTGGTTTTGTGTTTTTATTTAATCGTGAAACCGGCGAACCTGTTTATCCGGTTAATGAAGTTCCCGTTCCTACACAAACAGAGCTTATTGGTGAAAGGCCATCCCCTACCCAACCAATCCCTACACTTCCAAAGCCTTTTGCAAGGCAGATCGTAAGCGAATCCGACTTGAACAACCTAGTTCCTGATTCTTCTTATAACGATATCAAAAAAAGATTGGCAGGTTATAAGACCGGCAACATTTTTAATCCTCCCTCCAAAGAAGGAACGATCATTTTTCCCGGCTTCGACGGCGGTGCGGAATGGGGCGGTCCTGCTTTTGATCCTTCATCAGCAATATTATACGTGAATGCCAATGAAATGCCGTGGGTGCTTACGATGATAGATGTGAAGCAAAGTGAACCTGCGCAGGAAAACTACCTTCAGGCAGGAAAAAGATTATACGTTCAGAACTGCGTTACCTGCCATGGGCCTGAAAGAAAAGGAAGTGGTAGTTACCCTTCTTTAATCGGAGTGAATAAAAAATATACGGACGTTTCTTTTGAGCAATTAATTTCCAATGGCCGTAAAATGATGCCTGCATTCAACAGGCTTTCTGCCGAAGAAAAAGGTGCACTATCCACTTTTATTCTTGATTCAAAGTCTGATCAGAATAAAAAATTCACAGAAACCGCAACGCCAAAAAATCCTTACCTGGCGCTTCCTTACACCAGCACAGGATATAATAAATTTCTTACCAAAGAAGGTTATCCGGGCATCAAGCCACCATGGGGTACTTTAACCGCCATCAATTTAAACACCGCGGAAATTGTTTGGAAAGATACGTTGGGAGATTACCCTGAATTAAAAGCAAAAGGCATTCATTCCGGCACTGAAAATTATGGTGGCCCTGTAGTAACTGCGGGTGGCTTGTTATTTATTGCCGCTACAAGCGATCATAAAATAAGGGCTTTCAATAAGAGAACCGGCAAACTACTGTGGGAAGCGGATTTGCCCGCTGCGGGTTTTGCTACACCTGCTGTTTATGCTGTGAACGGGAAACAGTATATCGTAATAGCTTGCGGCGGCGGCAAGTTGAACAAAGCATCAGGAGATGCATATGTGGCTTTTGCTCTGCCGTGAAATAAATTGGATAGTAAACAAACCGATCAGCAGGCAAACAAAAAACAGAGATTTTTATTTTTAGCCTTTGTACGTGTTCTTTTTTCCTAAGAAGCCGCTGATGAGCGGATGCCGCCGTCTGGTCGCCGACCAACGGCATTTGATGAAATATTCAAATTTTGAAAGAGAAACGCCAAGGAGGCAGAATTCTTTTAAAGATGATTTTCTGTATATTTTCAATGCCTATTTTTTCTTTCTCAATGAGGCGCGTATTTGTTTTACATAATCTACGGTTACGTCCGCTGCACTCGCCGCCTGCTCATCATTAAACCCAAACTTGTTAATAAGATTACGCACAACTTCTGCTTTGCCTTCTGCTTTACCTTCTGCTTTTCCCTTGGCAATACCCTTTGCTTCTCCCTTAGCTTCGCCACGTTCTTCAGCAGTTTTCAATACAGAATATTCATCCCATTTATCCATAAGACTTTTTTCGTACCGCATATATTCCTCCTTTTTTAAATTAGCCACTTCAGAAATCTGAAATAATTTCTGAAATATTTTCTTGTGTAAAATTACCGGAATTTTTTGAAATTTCCACATATTGCGCAGCACATACACCCAACGCTCCAGGTCGGTTTTTATTTCTTTTTCTGCCAAGTTGAAATTCGGCAATTCTATAAATATGAAACCCAATTTGTTGTAAAAAGTATGACCGGTTTTTTCCTCTGCAAGCCTTACCCGATGCAGGTATTTATCCCGCGGCGTATGATCAAAATTAAAGTCCATGATCCCAATAAAATACACTTCCTGTAATTTATAATCCCAATCCTTCCTGCCTTTAGGTCCTTGCTCATGTAACTTACCTGAAGTTTAAAAAACAGCTCTGTCGGTAAAATATTTTTGCTCCGCACGCTGCATCTCAATAATAAATATTTCTCCATCAACGCCGGTGCAGGTAAGGTCAAAAATCGATTTTCGGTAGTCGCGGGTGGGGCCGTTATTTTCCTGTGGATTGTACACAAGGTCTTTTATTATTTTCCGGTCTTTGAACAGTTCGTTCAGGAAAGCAATCAACAGATCTTTATTAGGCTCCGAACCGAAAATTTTTTTGAATCCCATATCCGTAAGCGGATCAATGTACCTGCCTATTGGAACAATCTTTTCTTTTTTCTTTTTTACCATAACCGAAGATATGGATTCATTTAAAACACTGTAATCGTATTTTTGAAAAATAGAAAGCTGCCTGTAAAAATTTAGAACCTATTCTATTTTTTGCTTTTAATATTTAAAGGTGTCTGAACAATAATTATGATTCATATTTGTTTTTTATTTTACTGATAAGATCCAGTACAGAAAATGGAGGAATAATGAAGTTTTGTATTTATCTTTTCAAATAGTAGCGAATGATTAGTTATGAGAAGGATAAGCCGGTTGAGGAACATGAAAAAAAATTTCTTACTAATTCCTTTTTAAAAAATGTAAAAGAAATGAACAGGGAAAATAAAATTATATTATTCATCATCTTATTATTATTCATTCCGTTTTTCCAAAAATGTATCTTCTACGATAGAGATGGAACAAAAGATAATTTAGGAAATGGATATTACTTATACAGGACAACGGGAAATAGTGATATTGTAGGAAAAAAAGATATTGTTTTAGTGACAAGCATTAAAGATTATGCCAATAGTGATTCATTTATTATAGCATATCGGAATTTAAATCAAATGTTTTATTTAAGAGATTCTTCTGATGAAAATTGGCAGGAGAAAAATCATAATGATTCAATTCAATTTTGGATTATAAATAAATATATTGATAGCTTATATGGTCCATATAACAAAACTGAATATTTGAAATTTAAAAAGGAACTTAAAATTCCAAATTCTTTAAAATTGAATTTTCTCAGTGAATAAAAAATAATGAAGATTTGTATTTATCTTTTAAAGAGTAACAGACTGGCACAGGTCGGGAGACCTGCGCCAGTTGGGGGGAAAATATTTATGAATGACAGAGTTTTGGATTCAATGCGTAATTCACATGGCGTTAATACTTTAAGGAATCTCTACTACACAAAGGGGATAACTCGTTATCAATATAACTTTGGATTAAGTGGATTAAAGGATGCTGGATTAAATCCTATTGAGCAATTTATTGGTTCTTATAGTGTTTTTGTTTCTTCTAATATTGAAGGCGGTGTCTTGCAATTTACAATTACAAACACTACCAGTTTACGTTCGGCTGATTATCACATTACACCGACAAGTTGGAATATATCTCCGGGCTATCCTATGGGGACTTTAAGCAAGCAATTATTTTTACTGAACCTTTAAGGCACTAATTATGAAAGCAAAAATCATATATGTATCAATAATATTTTGTTTGTTATCAAGTTGCATGGGATTTGATACAAAAGAGAAAATTATTGGTAACTACTACTTAATTGCTCCAGATGATCAAGCTCAATTGGGTTTAGATTATTGCGATCCTGCTGACAAAAATGGATGCGTCGGTGTTATTGAAGCAACGGTATTCGCAGTGGGCTTTAGTGAAAAATATATTATAGTAAAGCAACATCCAAGTACCTTTCTAAACCCACCGAATAAAGAGGTAACCAATTTCTTTATTTTACCAATAGAAGGCGGCTTCAACTACAAGACAATGAATAACTTAATAGGGCCTTTAACATTGGAGCAGTTTAATACAAAGAGGAAAGAGCTAAACATCTCTGACCTGAAATTCACTATAGAAAAAAAGAGCCTGAAATAAAGGCTAGTCAACTAAGAAAGAAGCTCGTTAGCATATTGCGCCGGGCGTTGTTATTTAATGGGCGTAACCTTGTTGGGCTTTGGTATTCTTAATCCAGATTGAGGGATTTAGCATACTTAAATTTGCAAGATTTTTAGTTAATTTACAAATAACTCGCAATAGATGATATATCTTTTGTACATAAACCTTCTACAATAAAGACTCTGAGAGATGTTGGATTTTGATGTCTTTAAATACATTAAATTGAAAAAGGTAACCAAAATATTTGGAGAACCTCAAATACAGCAGATGGAGAAATAATGAAGATTTGTATTTATCTTTTCGGATAATAACGAATAGCCACAGGTCGGGAGATTTCCGTCCGGTAGAATTAAAATCATTCGGAACTAAAGTTTAAAAGATAATACGTATGACAATATCAAAACCTTATCTGACATTTATTGCAAATTTGACGTTAGCCATAATTGGATCGATAGCTGCGTATTTAACAGATGTGATGATACTTCTTCCAATAGTTTTTGCGCTTGGAGCTCCATTAATTAATATTGACAAGCAATTAAAGGAAAAAGCCGGGCTGACTTTCGTAATAATAATTGCTTCCCTTGCTATTTTCATTGCGACCATAATAGCAGTCATTGGCCTTGACTTTGGTAAATACATTTTTCCAGGAATCTCAGTTGGCGTAGCCGGTGTATTATTTTTAGGAATAAATGCACTTCTTATAGATTCAATAAAATTCAGCTTAAAGACCGCTATTCTGACATTTTTACTTTCAGGACTTTCGTTGCCAATATGGATAATTTTGACAGAAAATATTTTGCCAACGAAAATGGCAAACGCTGAATTGATTCGGCAATCTGGTGTTATGCTTTTCTGGATGACGATGACCACGATTGGAATTTGTATCTCTATCAAAAATAAAAAACTGCCAATACTATAACTGTTATGATTAAACGAAATAATACGGAAGAATTTTTACAGTAAACAAACTAATAATGGAGATTTTATATGCTTCAAATATTTAAAATACAATCAATTAAATGCTTGTCTATATTTAATATATGAGAACACTTTATTACTACTATCAATTATTCTACAAGAACATACTTAAGGATAACGATCCATACTTTACGGCAAGACTTGTTTTAAGTATGTCAGAATCTTTTTTAGTAATTAGTTTACTTGCTATCAGTTCCTCTTATTTTTTTTGCTGGTTGTTGAGTAAATATTTTATGATTAGTATTATAATAATAGTATTAGCTATTAATTTTTTTATTCTTTGTAATTCAGAAGTAACAAAACATGTTGAAAAATGCAAACCTACTTTTTTCAAAAGCCATAAACTTTCTGTGGCATTAACGTGGTTATTCTTTTTAGTAACGTCATCCTCATTATTTTGGTTGGGAGACGTTGTACAAGATATCATGAGTAATTGTAAATAATATCTTTAGTTCTCTATTGCTATTCGTAAATGTTTAATAAATTTACAAAGGGTTGTCCAATAGTTTGCATCCATGGTTAGCCCTTCAATTGGTTGCTTGAGGGCACACAAATAAATGTGGGAGTGGGATTACTCGCGGGTCCATTGCCTACTAATGCAGCAGGTGGGATAAGCAATACTTATTTACTACATGATTTTTATTAAATGAAAAAAAGATACATTTTAATAGGATTTGGGATACTTTTTTTATATTTCTTCGTATCATAATTTCGTGGTATGATAGAAAATCAGAGAAGGAACTTGCAATATTTATTTCTGATAAAATTGATGGGAGAATAACGTATGTATTTGGTGGGACAGGAGGTGAGGGATTTAGATTAGATAATTCTAAGAATACATATCATTTTATTTCTAATAATTTGTATGTCCGGCATCAGTTTGTCGATTTCTCTATAGAAGCCGAAATTGGAGATAGTGTATTTAAACAGCCCTTTGGAGATACATTAGTATTGATAAAAAAATCGGGCGAAGTTTATCGTTTTACTTTTAAAAAATCTTATAATTAAAATAAACTGCTTTAAAATTGTATTAGCTCTTTTGTTAGTGTTTTTTACATCATAGAAAGCGGATAAAGCCGGGGAGCTGAAAATGGAAATGCATTGAAAGAGTTTCCTAAAAATATTTTCCTAAGAATCAAAGCATTTCATTTTTAGAGGAATTAAAAGACAGGTGCGATTTTAAAAATAGAAGAGGAAATTATAAAAATGATTTTTATAAAGAATTGTTTGCTTCAATTCCGATGAGTACAAAATTGTCGTTAGACATTGGTTGGAATTGGGCTTCACAAATATTTTAAAAGATAAAATGAAACGAAAAGGTCGCTTATTATTGATTATCCTCTTCATTGCATTTGTAATAGTAATTGTGTTGCAACTGCCCAAACATGATAATTATGATAGTCCATATTACCGAAAACTCTGGACGGGAGAATTAGGCAAAATATCCTTTAAGGGAAGGATAATAAATTACAAAATGGTTTATAATACGGAATTTGGAAAAGATTATTCGGTGATGTGCATAAAATTAGATTACAGTAATACAGATAGCATTTATTACAGAACAAAAAAGCATTGAGAATTAAAGATAGTATAGCAACGATCCCTGGTGGCGTTTTGGTGCCTGGCCAAATTCCTGTCTACCTTGAAGTTAACATGAATAATAACTATAGAATTATTGCCCATTTCGTCGATGGCTCAACTGAAATATATCCACTAAATTTTAATTATACCGGACTTTCGAAAGAAGATCTGAATTATTGCAATTAACCCAGCACATTAAATCATTCTTTTCTTAAAATATTTTATAGAATTATCTTCGCGCCTATATGAAGGGACGTGAAAGATTTTATACCATATTTACGCTTGGTTTGCTTTCTGCTATGGGTGCGTTTTCCATAGATATGTATTTGCCGGGATTCCCGGATATAGCAAGAGACCTTCATACAACGGTTGCACACATCACTCTTTCTATTACCAGTTTTTTTATCGGCATCTCTATTGGGCAAATGATCTATGGTCCCTTGCTGGATAAGTTTGGACGGAAGAAGCCTTTGTTTATTGGGCTGGCAGTGTATTTGGTGGCATCGCTTGCCTGCGCATACGCACCTACTGCCGATGCATTGATAGGGATAAGATTTTTACAGGCGTTGGGCTCATGCGCGGGCATGGTGGCCTCAAGAGCATTGGTAAGAGATATTTTTCCGGTAAATGAGAATGCAAAAATATTTTCTCTGCTCATGTTGGTGCTCGCCATTTCTCCGATCATAGCGCCTACTTTAGGTGGATACATGACGGCCATTTTTGGATGGCAATCCATATTTTATATCCTTGCAAGCATCGCCGGCGTCACCCTTATTTTGGTCTATTTTAAATTGCCAGAGGGAAGGCCACCCGAGCCATCACTTTCTTTACGCCCAAGGCCTATTATTAACGGATTCTGGGAGGTAGCCAAGGTGCCACAATTTTATACGTATGCTTTTGTCGGCGCCATTGCTTCATCAGGATTATACGCCTACATTGCGGGCTCTCCTTTTGTATTTATGGATTTATACCGAGTGTCTGAAAAGCAGTATGGATGGATATTCGCGTTTGTTGCCATGGGCCTTATCGGTGCAAGCCAGGCCAATACAATTTTGTTGAGAAAATATTCGAGCGAACAAATTATCAGGGTTACTTTGTTTTGTCAATGTCTCGCGGGAATGTCTTTGGTACTGGGAACGTGGTTTCATTTTCTCGGATTATTTTCAACCATATTTTTAATATGGGTTTTTCTGAGTACACAGGGTTTTGCATTCCCTAATTCATCAGCGCTTTGCCTGGCGCCGTTCAGTAAAAACGCGGGAACCGCTTCAGCATTGATGGGCGCGATACAGCTTGGCTTCGGCGCGGTTTCTACAGCGTTGGTGAGTGTGCTAAATGATGGAACTCCGATGCCAATGGCAGCAGTAATGTGTGTTTGTGCGGTTAGTAGTTTTGTGGTGTTATTGATTGGCAGAAGGATCATTGCTTTTCCGAAAAGCATCGGAGAACTTGCATAGATTTTTCTGTGTTTAGAAATGGCTACTGGTAGCAAACAGAAATCCCGCTTATTAGTGTGTTTACTGTTTCAAAGATGTCACTTTTTTTTCTCATAGGGCGTTGCCCTATGTTGACGTATTACGCCCTTACAGGGCTTTTCGCTGGACAAGAGTGAATGTAAGAACCTATTATCAATTTAATTTGAGCGGACTTACTGTCCTACTTTAGAAAAGTTTAAGGGAGTTACGCTTTGTTCATACCTAAAAATATTTTCAGGGTCGTATCTTGCCTTTACTTTTTGTAACCGGCTATAATTGTCCCCGTAGTAAGCGCTTGCCCAATCTTTTAAATTGATATCCGGATAATTTCTATACTGCTGCCTAATGCCACCCGCGTAAAATATCTGTTGCACGTCTTCGAACGCCTTAACCATCTTATCTGTCTGAGAAGCCTGCTGCCAGTATGTTTGAAGCTCTGATAAATACTTTTGCCCGCGATGCGAATAAGAAGATTGTACGGCGAAATTAGCGTCATCTATTTTTCCGCCAAGCGTATTTACCTGGTAGATCATTCCGGGTGTTGAAGTAACTTTTTCCAAAACTGTTTCAATACAATCTTTTATATCACCGAAGCTCTTGTACATTCCTGCTGAAGAATTCTTAAAATAGACCGGGCTCTTTTCTCCATAAAAAACCTTCGCCGCCTGTGGTAAAGGAACCTGTTTTCCTCTCGTCGTTCTCTCAACCAAAGATGATAATTCAGAAATAATGTTTTGTGTTTCTGAATTCTGTTCCTCGCAATTAGTAAGAAGTATATAGAGTGATTTGCCATTGAGAACATAAGCTGAAAAGCAGGAAGGAGGCATTACCTCAGTGATTGAAAACCATTTTTCCAAAATACCTTTTGCTCTTGGGACGTCCATGCTTTTTATTCTGAAACGATAACTCTGCAAAATCGGGTGCATCATTCAATGAAAATTTCATGGAAGTTACTACACCAAAATTCCCATTGCCACCGCCTTTACAGGCCCACAAAAGTTCATGTTCATTTTTTGAATTGATCCTATTACCTTTCCCATCGATCATTGTTATCTCCTGTAAGCTATCACACGTTAATCCATACTT
>JBDTGD010000250.1:0-6395 GCA_039937595.1 Ginsengibacter sp.
CGACATCATCATTAACGGAACACTAAATATTCCGCAGGGGAAAATGTTCAGATTTGAAAATGGGTTTAAACTAAAAGGGAATGGTGTTATCAATGGAGGAAATTATGATGCGGGGTATCAGCAGCAAATCTTTGATACATCATTGACCATTAATCCCCGATCAGTAAACCAATACTTTTCTGTAAAATGGTATGGTGCAAAAGGTGGCAATTCAGACGATTATGGCGCTATTCAAAAATCAATCAATACCTGTATAAAAAATAATATTCACGTTTTGTATGTCCCCTCAGGACGTTATAAAATTTCACAGCCGTTAATTATTCGTGATGCGGATAATTCCAAAACAGGCAATCAAAGGAATTTTTGTACGCTTGAAATTTTAGGCGAATCTTCATTCTGGGATAGCAACATGGGAAGCGAAATAGTCACTTCATTTAATAATGCGTTTGCTATTGGAATTCAAAATGCCAAAGGATGTAAAATAAGAAAACTGAAAATTACGGGCCTTTTTTCTCCGCCTTCTTGGCGCAATTCACAAGAGTTTTATAATATGCCTTTTGAAAAATTCGCGGATGGTAAAAGTCGCGGCAGCCGCTATTCGCCCTATGCCGGAATTGTTATCGATCCTTTTACAAATCTGCCATTTAACCCGCTGCCACCGGATGGCGGTTACCCAACATTGCAAGATTATTATGGAAAAGCTTCCAAATTACAAACGCAATCTGGAAGCACCGGAACTGAATTGGAAGAATTGAGTATTTCTGGTTTTGTGGTAGGTATTTGTTCTTCGCCAAATGGACAGACGCGCAATGCGGAAATTACAATAATTAATAAGGTGCAATTTGCCAATTGTAAACTTTGTATTTCCGGAGGCCAGGACCAGGAAAAGGGAAACAGGATTTCGAATATCTATTGTTGGGGTGGTACACATACTATTTTTGGGACAGATCTTTATGGAGGTGCACGAATGGCCGGAAACTGGAATATTGATCATGTAAATATAGCCGGAGGAGTGGTTCGTTTTATTTACAATGACCAGCATGGATATTTTCCTACGTATATCAGTAATGTGTTTGCAGAAAGCCTGGGCTCTTTTGGTATCTTCAATTCCCAGCTAGCCTGTGAAGTGTCGGATTGTATTTTTGATTTTACCTATAAAAGCCAGGCAGGGCCACAGACGTTGCTTACTTCTTACGGCAATAACGTAGTTTTCAGGAGTTGTAATTTTAGATATTATGGATCTACGGATTCGTTATTGATGAAGGGTAATTGCGTATTTGATCATTGTTATTTTTCAGGGTCGGTCATCGGAAGATGATTGTTGAGAAATATTCAAAAAAATCCTGTAAACAACAAAATCAGGTAGCTTTTGCAGGTGATTTGTTTTTTAGTTTTTGAACCTATAAGTCTATGGAAAATGACATAGCTGTGAAAACATGAGGACCTAATTGATTTTTATAAAATCTGGCTTTGTCACAAATTGAGTATTGGACGTGAAAGTGAGATTGGTAGTAAAACTTACCCCGAAGCTGTCGTTATAAAAATTTTTTTGTGGGAAATAATATCCTTTCATTTCTATGGTTCCAAAAATTAAACTTTCATTCCTTGTTCTTATTCCTGCGCCTATTGAACTAAGGATTCTCGTTTGAGCATTATAGGGTGAAAAAGCGCCGACATTTCCGAACATAAACGGGGCAACGCGGAAGCCGACAAAAGACCATGGGCTAAAAAATTCTGACTCTGCCTTTATAGTTGCCCTGAAATTTCCGCCCAGATTCCTGTTTCCATATTCCGGCCACCCAAATTTACTGTTTGGATATAGGGGTTCATTTAATACGGTATTCATTTGTTCGGCTATATCAAAGTTCAGGAAAAAACGCTGTTTCCATCTTGATCCGACGGCTTTTAGATGGTCAAAATATCCGAGGCTTCCTAAAAAATTAATATCTTCAAAAGTCTTATGATTCAGGTATCCTTCCCCGCGAAGAATAAAACTGATGTAATTTTTTTTATCATTAAACTGGTATCGTTGATAATTAAATCCTATGAATGGCCTGCGTCTGTTTTCTTTAATCGTAAATCCTGAAGTCAAGCTCAATAATAAACCTTCGGGAATATCTTCATTACGCCCAAAACCATAAATGTATTGTGTTTTATAAAAGTTTTGCCGGTAGAAAGTCAGCGTAGTCAGCACTCCGGATAAATCAGCATACTGCCAGTAATAATTGTTTTTATATATATCAGGCAATTCCTGAAATTTTTGATTGATAAACCGTATACTAATGAGTTTTCTTAATTTTTTAGATTCCTGCTGAAGGGTGAAATCCCTGGTGTTGATATTATAACCTATCCAGCCTTCTACATTGTAGTACCGATAACGCACCGCTGCATGATAAACAGAATCGATATTATACATATTTCTTGTAGAATGATATGCACCATCTAATTCATAAACCCATTTCATATACCGGTTTATTAGAGGTTTTGAAAAGGTGACGTAATATCTATTTTCATCTTTGGCACCTGCAAAAGTAGGATAGGAACTTTGATAGCCGATTGTACCATTAATAAAACTGCCTCCGATATTTCTACTATTATATTCACCACCGAAAGCAAAATCGTGGAGTCGTTTAGTATCATATAAACTATAAATAGTTGCTGAATTGCCTGTTCCTGCAAAATTGTCTTCTTTGAATTGGACATTGGATTGTTCAATGCCGAGTGTATTTATAGTACCACCCAGTGAAAAGACGTCTTTTGCTTCTACCAATATATCGACCGAATCGGAGCCTGGCGCCACAGGAATCACTTTTATTTCTGCATCATGCAGATAACTCAGTTGACGAAGGAAGGTTACATTGTCCGCCATTAAATATGGGTTCAATGCCTGCCCTTTGCTAAAAAATAAATTATTTCTAATGATCCTTACACGTGTTTGATGATGTAGGTAATTCGCCATTTCAGTCAGACCATTGTTAAGCCTTTTTGAAGTATCTCCTATCACGGTTCCAAATGGAAATCTCTTAACATCAATATTTCTGATGATCATGCCTTCGTATTTATTGAAAGCTTCTTCATTTCTTGTTAACTGGTTGGCACGATCAACGGCTGTTGTATCCCGTCTGAGATTTTTCATCATTTTTCCAAGGAAATCCTTACGCTGCAATATGGTTTCTTCGCTGGTTTTTGTAATTAAAGTGTCTTTATGAGAAGAAGAAGTATCCTTTTGCGCCACTACCGACAAATACAATAAACAGGAAATGCAGGACGCAAAAGAGCACAAACAAATTTTTCTGTAAAATTTCATCGGGTGTTTTAATATGGCAGTATAAAAATAATCATTTAAAAATCCGGGATTAATTTTTAATCAGCATTTAGCGGATTGTTGCGACAAAGCTTATGTTAATCTTTGACATTTACGTATGATGAAGCCCAGGCGGATTCTGAGAAGAATTGAGACTATTCTGGCAGGTAGAAAATTGGAGTCTTCATTTTTTATACTTGTTTAAATAAAGTTGCTTTTTATTTTTTCAATAAAATCCTGTTCAATCATTTTTTTTGCCATAAGAATCATATTATTAAAAGCGCCGGCGGTAGAGATTCCATGCCCGATTATTACCGGCTTATTTACACCCAATACAGGAACGCCACCATACATTTCAAAATTAAAACGGTTGAAGTACTCATCATCTATTTTTCTCTGCTGAACAATATCATAAATAGATTCTGCGAATTTTAAAAGGATATTTCCGGTATATCCATCGCATACATATATATCTGCTTTGTCCTTTAATAAATCGCGCCCTTCTACATTGCCGATAAAATTGATCCGGTCATTTTCTTTCAAGAGAGGATAAGCGGCCTGGCAGAGTATGTTTCCTTTTCCTTCTTCTTCACCTACATTTATCAATGCAACCCTTGGATTATCATTATTTAAGATATACTTTGAAAATAAAACACCCAATAAGGCAAACTGGGATAAATTTTCAGGCTTGCAATCGGCATTTAATCCAACATCCACTATCAACGCAAGTTTGCCATTATCTCCGGGGATATAAGCTCCAATTGCAGGACGGGACACTCCTGTGATAGCTTTAATACTGTACAAAGCGCCAACCATCATTGCGCCTGTATTCCCTGCACTTATGAATGCATCTACTTTTGAATCAGTCAACAAGTGAAAGCCAATTGATATTGAGGATTGCTGTTTCTGTTTTAGCGCTTTGGTAGGGTGCTCCTGCATTCCAATAACCTCTGCGGCATGCACTACATTTATTGAATCCGGATTGATCGCGTATTCCCTAATCAGCGAGTTTAGTTTGTTTTCATCACCTATTAAGGTAAGTTTTACATCATCTTTATTTTCAGATAAAAAAAGCTGTACGCCTTTGATAGTTTCGAGTGGCGCATAATCACCTCCCATCATGTCCAGTGCTATATTCATGGTTTAAATATTAACTTGAAATATTTCGATAAAAATAGTCAGTTAATTTCAATTATAGGTTCATTCATAAAAAAATCCAAAGACAAATTTGAGATTAATCAAATTTGTCTTTGGATTGTATAAATATTTTGAAATTGCTTATCAGGCTTTTTTCGGGGCCTTTTCGGCAACTACTTTTCCTTTATAAAATAATTTTCCTTCGCTTGTATGCGCACGATGACGTACATGTGTTTCGCCAGTGGTGGCATCTGTACTCAACGTAGGAGCATCTGCTTTATAGTGTGTTCTTCTTTTTGCACTTCTTTGCTGACTGTGTCTGCGCTTTGGATTTGGCATAACCGTAGATTAAATATGATTAATTATTGTTTTTCTTAAATTGTTGCAATCCTTTTTCCAAAGGATGATTATTTTCAATTGTTGTTGATTCCATTTTTTTTAACATGGCCAATATTTCTTTATTGCACTGGGGGCCACCCATTTCCTCTTCACTGCATGCCCGCTGATTTGGAATACTCAATACTACGAATTCATAAATCCAATCAGCAAGGTGAATATGGCTTTCTGTTTTGGAAATATAATGCACATCAGGATCTTCTTCATTTTGGTTCATCTCTTCTGGATTTTCCACCTGTTTAATAACAAGATTAAATTCATCCCACAGATCCATCGGCAAGGTATTTCCGCAACGGTCACACGGAACGGTTACGCCACCTCCAATTTCAAATTTCAACAACAAGAATGAGTTGTTTTTTTCGAGAGTGAGTTTAATGGATGCGTTAAGGTTCTTAAACCCAATATCATTGTGGTCTGTCTCCTTGTTATCAGCAAAGAACTTATCATCTACCTGGTAATTAAATTCATGAATTCCAGGTTTTAATCCAACAAAAGCAATATCATATTCACGCCTGTTTCCCATAACTTATAATTAAAGGGCTGCAAAGGTAAGAATATTCAATTAATTTTTTTGAAAAAAATGCTACGTTTCGGATATTCTCAAGTAGTCTTTTAGATTTCTGCATTATTACAAGATTTTTAAAGCGAGATTTTAATTGCTAATTTTAATCTTTCTGATAAATCTTTTGCAAAGATGGTTAATTAAAAATTATACAGAAACTGATTTTGAATATACACTATCAAAGAAGGATCTGGTTATTATCTTTGTTTGAAAAACAGCCTACTCCAAGAATCGGCAACAGGGGCAAATTGCCTCGATAGCGTTATTTGTAATTTTTCTGCGGATGACCTACCATTGCCGGATATAATATTTTAAAATTTGGTCAGGAAGATAATGGGAAATATTTTTATGATGTTTTTCAGGGATTTTTTAAGCCGGAGGATAACACTAAACGATGATCAAAAGATATTTAAAGCAAAATAGAAATCTCTGGTTGGTAGCCATTTTTCTTGTGTTGTTGATTAAATTATTTTCAGCCAACAAAAATTGGGTAGAAGCTTTTTACGTAACGAAATTCTATTCGTTTTTCTCGCGAATACTTCGGGTCATTTTCGGATGGATTCCTTTTAGTATCGGAGACTTTTTATATTTAATAGCCTCATTCTGGCTTTGTTGGAAAGTTGTGAAAAATGTTAGAATGCTTTTTAATAGGGAGCTCACCGGAAAATTGGCTCTAAAGAAGCTGCTGCATCTTGCATTGGTTCTTATGTTTATCTATATCGTATTTAATATCTTTTGGGGGATAAATTATAACCGAAAGGGAATAGCGTATCAATTACAATTGACCGAGTTAAAATATGATACCGCTGACCTTAAAATGCTTCAAAATCTTTTATTGGAAAAAGTAAATGCCTCAAAGATTGCCGTAATTAATAGCCATGAATCATATCCTTATAAGAAGGATTTATTCAGAAAAGCAAAAAGCAGTTATGATGATGCGGCAAAAAAATATCCATTTCTTAAGTATAACAATCTTTCAGTAAAATCTTCTTTTTA
>JBDTGD010000251.1:0-5327 GCA_039937595.1 Ginsengibacter sp.
ATGATGGGCACTGCCCATTCGCGTTGGATGATTGCGCCCGGCCCCTGGATGCCTTTCGGTATGGTAAAGATCGGTCCGGATAATCAAAATGCCGGATGGCAGGGTGGTTTTGATCCCATCTTTGAAAGTGTTGGCGGATTTAGCCATATTCATGAATGGACGATGTCGGGCCTTTCTATGTTGCCGGTAAACGGACCTTTGATAACGCATGTTGGAGATCAGACACATCCCGAATCGGGTTATCGTTCACCTATTGACAAGGCTAAAGAAGAAGCGCCGTTGGGATATTATAAAGTGCATTTGACAAAGTATAACATTACGGCAGAACTGACAGCCACCACCCGGTGCAGCTTTCAACGTTATACTTTTCCTTCGGAAGATACTTCACGTGTTTTAGTTGATTTCACTACTCCTGCAGAATATGGTTATAGCGTACAGGACTTGCAGGTAA
The DNA here is from genome assembly GCA_039937595.1 of Ginsengibacter sp. GTDB lineage: Bacteria > Bacteroidota > Bacteroidia > Chitinophagales > Chitinophagaceae > Ginsengibacter. Next base: position 452 of record JBDTGD010000251.1, read on the forward strand.
CTAAAGTAAGCGATCACCGCATTGAAGGATTTAGTAAGCAGGAAGCCCCTAATGTTTGGGGTAAAGGAATTGACCAGGATTATACGATACATTTTGTAATGGATTTTGACCAACCTTTAAAGAATTTTGGTTATTGGGTTGATGATAGTATTAAAAGAAATGTTTCACAAATGAGCGCTAAGGATCCAAAACATGTAGGTGTATTTATTGAATTTAATACAACTAAAGAACCGGTTGTGCAGGTGCGAACAGGCATATCTTATGTAAGTATAAATAATGCAGAAGAAAATCTTGAACACGAAATCACAAAACCTTTCGAATGGAATTTTAATAAAGTAAGGCAATACAACGTAAATACATGGAACAACCTTTTGGGACGCGTGAAAATTTCTACTTCAGACAGTCGCGAAAAAATGAGATTTTATACCAACATGTACCGTGCCTTATCGGGAAGAAATACTTACAGCGATGTGAATGGCGAATGGATGGATGCAACGGGAAATATTCAAAAGCTGAAAGATCCGGATGCACTTGCTTTAGGCTGTGATGCTTTTTGGAATACTTTCTGGAATTTGAATCAGCTTTGGAATCTTGTTACGCCTGAATGGTCATCACGATGGGTGAAATCGCAATTGGCTATGTATGATGCCAACGGCGCTTTAGCCAAAGGGCCTGCAGGAATGAAGTATATTCCTGTGATGGTGGCGGAGCATGAGATAGAAGTTATTGTCGGCGCATATCAGATGGGAATCAGAAATTATGATGTGCAAAAAGCCTATCAGGCAGTACGCAAAATGGAAACAACGCCTTCCTGGAAAATTGGTAAAGGACTGGCAGGTAACAGGGATTTGGAACCTTTTTTAAAGTATCATTATGTTCCATATGATAAAGGACGTTTTTCCAATACGCTGGAATATTCTTATGACAACTGGGTAGTCGCACAATTTGCAAAAGCATTGGGAAAGACAAGTGATTACGATTTATTTTCAGATCGCGGCAGTTGGTGGAAGAATGCCATAAATAAAAAGACAGGCTATGCGCAAATGAAAAAATCGGATGGGTCATGGTTGGAGCCTTTTGACCCATTAAGGTCGGGGCAAAATGCACAGTATGTGGAAGGTAACGCCTGGCAACTTACCTATTTTGTACCACAAAATGTTTCTGCTCTTATGCAATGGATTGGGAAGGATAGGTTTGTAAACAAGCTGAATCAAGGTTTTGAGGAAAGTTATGCATTAAGATTCAATGCACCTTCAGAGCAATATTGGAAATTTCCGGTTGACCAGGGTAATGAACAATCAATGCAATTTGCTTTTCTTTTTAATTATGCAGGCAAACCCTGGCTCACTCAAAAATGGAGTCGTGCCATTTTGAATCGTTATTATGGTTATGGTTTGTCTAATGCATATCTGGGTGATGAAGACCAGGGACAGATGAGTGCCTGGTTTACGATGGCAGCCATAGGATTGTTCCAGGTGGATGGGGGGTGCAGTATAGATCCGACTTATGGAATTGCCAGCCCGCTATATAAGGAAGTAACTATTGATTTAGGTAACAGATTCAATCGGGGACAAAAGTTTACGATTACAGCAAAAGATGCTTCGCGTAAAAATATGTATATACAAAGCGCTATGCTTAACGATAAAAAGCTCAATTCTCCTTTCTTTCCGGCAAGCGAGTTATTAAAAGGTGGAAAATTGGTATTGCAAATGGGGTCGGAGCCAAATAAGGAGTGGGGAAAATAAAATACCTGGTAAGCCACAGTTGTTGTGCAATACGCCAGTGAAGATTTTAAATTTTTAGATTAGCATTAATACATGCTGTCACCATTAAAGAAAGGAAACGATAACCTTTATTAAATCTATTGGTACAAACCGTTTCCGTTTAACCCACCTTGCAGCTAACCGAATGGAGCAGATCGTAAATAAAGATTCTCATTTTTTTTGAGTGTCTGTTTGTGTACTAAAGATTTTCTTTTTCCAGAAGGCTGCGGAGGAAGTTTCATGATTTCAAGAACTTGCTTTAGTTTTTCTTCAAGTGCTGTGCCTCTTCCTATCTCTATTATTTTATCAGAAGCATTTGGCAATATAGAGGTCCAGATTCTTTAAATAGTGCGGATACAACTTATTTCTCTCCAACAGTATCGGGTGTTGTTACATTTCAATTGATAAATAAGAAATGCTATTATTTCTTCGTTTACTGTAACTTATTCTACAATAGACAATTTTAAAACTCTTCCAAAATAAATCTTTAGTGCGAAAGCGGCTCTCGTAATCTTTATCATTCAATCCCAATTACTAAAAAAAAATTATCGAAGTGATTTCAAAATTTCCAAAGCCTGCCTGGTCAATTCTTCCATTTTGGCATAATCTTTTTGCTCCATCAATTTATTGCTAATAAGCTTGCTACCCATTCCTACTGCACACACACCGGCTTTCAGCCACGATGCAATATTTTCTTTGTCTAAATCTACGCCCCCGGTAGGCATGAAAAGAAGATCCGGGAACAATGCTTTTATGGCGCTCATAAATTCAGGGCCTAATATATTTCCGGGAAAAAGTTTGATCATCTTGGCGCCCATATTTTCTGCATGAATAATTTCACTAGGCGTCATACATCCCGGTACCCAAAGCATGTTGTTTTTATCCGCTACATTGGCAACCTCTTCCACCAGGCCCGGACAGATTATAAAATCGGCTCCCGCATCTATGAACGATTGAGCCGCCTCAGCCGTTTTGATGGTTCCGATACCGAGGTACATGCCGCTTAATTCCTTGTTGCAAACTTCACGCATTTTTGAAAAATTTTGCAAAGCAGCTTCACCGCGATTGGTGTATTCTACTGCTCGTATTCCGGCTCTGTACAGGGTGCGCAAAACCTGCAGGCTTACTTCCGTATCCTTGCAAAAATAAAGGGGCAACACACCTTGTTCAGGAATCAATTTCAATAAATCTGTTTTCTTACTCATGAGTTTATGTTTTATTATTAAACAATGTTATTGGATTTATTGCTATTAAGCAATTTTTTTTTACGCAATCGTTATCGTATTTTTTTAAAAAATTGTTGTGTGTATTTTTGTTCTTTAACTAAATAAGAAAGAGATTTGACAATACTTTGAAAGTTTCAATCCAATTCAATTATAAATAAAATTAAAAATAGCCATGTCAAAGAAAGTTGTAACACTGGGAGAAATCATGCTTCGTTTATCTACTCCGGATTTTAAAAGGTTTGTACAGGCAGATAGCCTTGATGTTACTTATGGCGGCGGTGAAGCAAATGTATCAGCAGCTCTTTGTAATTACGGGTTGCAGGGAGTTTTTGTTTCAAAGGTTCCTGATAACGCGATAGGTCAATCAGCCATCAATCATTTAAGGCGTTATGGCGTAGATACGCAATTCGTAGCCCGTGGCGGAAAACGGCTTGGTATTTATTTTTTAGAAACCGGCGCTTCCATGCGCGCCTCACAGGTAATTTACGATAGAGCTGATGCAGCTATTTCAGAAGCTGAAATTTCAGATTTTGATTTTGATAAAATATTGGATGGCGCTTCATGGTTTCTTACAACCGGCATCACGCCTGCACTGAGCGATAAAGCGGCAGCGCTTACCGAAGCTGCGCTGAAAGCTGCGAGGGCAAAAGGAATCACAACAAGTATTGATCTTAATTATCGCAAAAAACTATGGACCAAAGAAAAGGCTAAAGAAGTGATGACCAATCTTTGTCAATACGTAGATGTATGTATCGGCAATGAAGAAGATGCTGAAACCACATTAGGGTTTAAAAGCCAAGGAACTGATGTTACCAAAGGCGAATTAAATCTCGATGGCTACAAAGACGTATTTCAACAGATGAAAGATAAATTTGGTTTTAAATATATCGCTTCCACCTTGCGCGAAAGCTACAGCGCTTCAGATAATGGATGGAGCGCTTTGGTATATGACGGCTCCGAATTTTATCATTCAAAAGAATATTCCGTACGCATTGTAGATCGTGTAGGAAGCGGGGATTCTTTTGCAAGCGGATTTATTTATGGACTGGCGACCGGCATGAGCTTGAAAGATGCAGCTGAATTTGGCGTAGCCGCATCTGCGCTGAAACATACGATACCGGGCGACATCAATCATGCTACATTAAGTGAGGTAAAGAGCCTGATGAAAGGAGATGCCTCAGGAAGGGTGCAACGGTGAGATGTGAATGGTGAATGGTGAGTTGGTGAATGATTGCGAAGCAAATATTGAAACGTTATTATATCCAGTTAAAACTAAAAGTATGATTATTGATGCCCTTTCAAATGCCGAAAAATATATTCATGTCCATCCGCTTTTCGCAAAAGCATTCGAATTTATAAAAAATCAAAACCTGCATGAAATAGAAATCGGCAAATACCCGATAGATGGCGACAATCTTCATGCGTCCGTTTCTGAAAAAAAAGGAACTGAAAAAGCAGACGCCAAATTTGAAGCGCATGATCATTGCATAGACATACAGGTTTGTATCGCCGGCCATGAAACATTGGGTTGGAAACCGCGTGACATTTGTGTAGACATAAAAACGCCTTATAATTCAGAGAAAGACGTAACCTTTTTTAATGATACACCGGATACTTATTTTGACCTGCACGAATTACAATTCGCCATTTTTTATCCGGAAGATGTGCATGCACCGATGATTGGTGATGGAGTGATAAAAAAGATGGTAGCGAAGGTAAAATTATAAACTTTTATTTGATCGTTAATTTCAGATTATCATAAGGGTAAGAACTCACCTTTCCCATCACCGCAGTAAACGAACTTTTTGAGGATATTTTTGTTTTGTCATTAAACACAAGAATTTCCCGAATCACCATCCAAAATAATCTTTCGCATTATTATAGCAA
>JBDTGD010000252.1:0-13610 GCA_039937595.1 Ginsengibacter sp.
TCCTGGCTGGGGCCACTTACGATATTAAAATTTTTAAAATCAGGCGGGACAATACTTTCTACATTGTTAGCATTTTCCATTTTAAACTTAAGCTCAAGTAAATCATTTTTTCCAATTGTTTTATTGGGGCAAACAACAGAAAATTTTGCCTGGGCAAATAATGAATTACCCATAAAATTAGCCGTAAGAAAAAAAAGGAAAACCAGGATTGTGTTAAACCGGGATAGTAAAAATGTAACCATTTCTTCAGCTAAGGATGAGCTACAAATTTACTTGTAATTAAATTTAAAAAAAGGTTAATAGAATAGCCTGTTGTTAAAAATAATTTAAGGAAGATCACCCTTTAGAGGCCTTATAACAATGTCTTCCACGCATGCCTGGTTTGACAGCAGCGAGGCAGTGTAAATCATATTTGCTATATCATCTGCTTCCATAATACGTTCCGGCTCCACACCGGATCCTTTCCACGAATCTGTATAAACAGCGCCGGGATAAACCGTAGTTACTTTTATATCAAATGGTTTCATTTCTTCTCTAAGATTTTTGCTAAAGCCCATAAGCGCGAATTTGCTAATGCTATATGAGCCGCCGTTATGATAGGCGCTTAACGCGGCTATAGAGCTCATATTAAAAATATGCCCTGACTTTTTGTTCATCATTGATGGTAGCAAAGCCCTGGTTAAATGGTAGGCGCTTAATAAATTTACATTGAGCATTTTCTCTAATGTCCCTTCTGCTTCATTATATACGCTTCCCGGAATAAAATCGCCCGCATTATTGACCAAAACATCTACAGACGCACATTGGCTTAGGATCCAATCTGAAAATTTTAAAATCGCTTCTTTATTTGTAAGATCAATTGCAAAGTATTTAACGTTGCCTACACCGGTTTCATTAAGCTCATTGGTTGTTGCAGAAAGTTGATTTTCATTTCTCGAGCAAATAAAAATGTTATTTTTTGCGGAAGCGAATTTACCGGCAATTGCTTTTCCTATACCTTTGCTGGCGCCCGTTACTACAATATTCATGATACTAATTCGTTTTTTTGATTGAGTTTTCAGCAAATCTAAAATCTTAACCTGACATTATTAAACATACAATTTTGAAATACCAGCATCTTTTCTTTGACCTTGACCATACGTTATGGGATTTTAACGCGAACGCGGAAGAATCGCTCAAAGAGATATACCGGTTTTTTAACCTTGAATCAAAGGCTATCAGCACTTTTCAAAAGTTTTATACCATTTATATAAATCATAATGCTACGCTATGGAGTCGTTTTGAAAAAGGATATATTTCAGTAGAAGAGCTGAAATGGAGAAGAATGTGGCGGACATTGCTCGATTTTCAAATTGCTGATGAAAAACTTTCAAAAGAAATGAGCGAATATTTTTTGGAAATCCTTCCCAAAAAAAAGAGGGTATTTGAATATACTTATGAGATATTGGAATATCTGACCGCAAAAAAATATTCTCTTCATCTTATTACCAATGGATTTGAAAAAACGCAAAAAATAAAATTAGAAAGTGCGGGCCTTACGAAATATTTTAAGATCGTAGTCACTTCAGAAATTTCCAATTCAGTCAAACCCAAAAAGGAAATTTTTGAATATGCCATTGCAAAAGCCAAATGCAGAATGGACGAAAGCATTATGATCGGTGATAATCTGAACGCTGATATCCTGGGAGCAAAAAATGCCGGAATGGATTCTGTTTTCGTTAACCATATAAACGCTGAGACCAATGAAGCTCCCACCTACACGATTCATCATTTGAAAGAGCTCGAATCTATCTTATAGAACATCGCCTTTTAATCAGCCATCACATAAAGAAATTCCTACTTTTTATTGTTGAGAAATGTTGAATGAGAAGAGAGTTAATCTTCGTGCCAACAAATAGCCTGAAAGTAATCCTATCAATTTATATAGGATGAAACTGTTAAACAATTAACAGGTCGATTTTAAAAAACGACTTTTATCTGTTAGGAAATCAGATGTGTAAATAGTCCGTCTCTTAATTTTGGCTCAAACCAGGTACTCTTAGGCGGCATAATATTGTTGCTGTCAGCAATGTCAAAGAGTTGTTGAATAGTCACTGGGAATATGCTGAAAGCCACTTCCCACTCTTTGCTGTTTACTTTTTCTTGCAGCTCGCGCAGGCCCCTGATACCGCCAATGAAATCAATGCGGGTATCGGTTCTCTGATCTTTTATTCCGAGGATAGGTTCCAATACGTTGTTTTGCAAAATAGTAATATCTAAAATACCGATTGGGTCTGTAGAAAAAGTGCCATCTAAAGCAGCAAGGCTGTACCATTGGCCATTCAGATACATTCCAAACAGATGCGCCTCTTCGGGGAGATAAGCTTTTGAAACTTTTGAAACAGAAAAATTCTTATTTAATTTTTCCAAAAATTCGTTTTCTGATAATCCATTCAGGTCTTTTACAACCCGGTTGTAATCCATTATTTTTAATTGCGAAGCGGGAAATAAGGTAGAAAGGAAATGTCCGGCTTCCTCATTATCGGCTAAAAGATACTTTACTTTAGCTGCAGAGGCTACACGATGATGGCCATCGGCAATGTAGGTGCAAGCGACATCGTCTTTAAAAATTTCTGTGATTCTATCGATAATCCTCTCATCGCTCACCACCCAAACTGTGTGTTGTATGTTGTCATCGGCAGTAAAGTTGTTTACCGGATTTTTATCAGCTTTCCATTTTTCTACGATGTCGTTAAGCTCGTCAATATCTCTGAAAGCAAGAAAAACATTTCCTGTTTGGGCGCCGGTAGTTTTAATGTGGTTGATACGGTCCTGTTCTTTTTCAGGCCTGGTCAACTCATGTTTTTTAATAAGCCCTTCTTCATAATCCTTTACGGCGCTGCAGCAAACCAATCCCGTCTGACTCCTCCCATCCATAGTTAACTGATAAATGTAATAGCACGGTTTGTTTTCGTTAAAAAGTACAGAGCGGCTTATAAATGCATCCAGGTTTTCTTTGGCCTTTTCGTAGACCTGCTGCGTATGAATATCAATTCCTGCCGGAAGATCGATTTCACTTTTGGTAATGTGTAAAAAAGAATAGGGATTACCTTCAGCTTCCACCTTGGCTTCTTTGCTGTTCAAAACATCATACGGCCTGGAGGCGACTTGTTTTGCAAATTGTGGCTCAGGCCTCAATGCTTTAAAAGGAGAAATAGATATCATGGTTATCAATTTTTAGCCTTGAAAGGCAATAAAATTTGTAAGGGGTGCAAATATAAATCAATCAGGGAATACTTTGGACTTTTTGGAAAGCATTGTACTGTAACTCGTATCCAGATTTAAAAAGGCCGTACTGATCTTATACTTTTTTTTCAAACTCATCCATCTTCCCCACTAAATATTCTACACTGCTCAATGGCAACGCATTATACATAGAGGCGCGGAAACCACCTACTGAGCGATGGCCTTTGATTCCGTAAATATTACTCTGTTTGGCAAATTCAAGAAATGCTTTTTCTTTTTCAGGATTTTCCATTACAAAACATACATTCATTTTACTTCTATCTTCTTTTGCGGCCGTGGGTTTAAATAACTTACTGCTATCAATAGCATTATAAAGCAACTCAGCTTTTTTATTATTGATTTTTTCTATTGCATCAACCCCACCATTCTCGTTAAGCCAGCGAAGCGTTAGCATGGAAGCGTACACTGCAAAAACAGGAGGCGTATTTAGCATACTGCCTGCTTTGATATGATTCTGATAATCCATTATTGCAGGAATCGGCCGTTTCAATTTTCCTAATATTTGTTTGTTTACTACTACCATTGTAGCGCCGGCAGCGCCCATATTTTTTTGTGCTCCCGCAAAGATTAAACCGAAAGAATTAAAATCTAAACTCCTGCTGAGTATATCGCTCGACATATCGGCAATTATAGGCATACTTACTTTGGGAATTTGCTGCCATTGTGTACCATAAATGGTGTTATTGGTGGTGACATGAAAATAGGCAGCATCGTTGGGAACAACAAAATCTTTCGGGATAAAATTATAATTACTATCCTTAGAACTGCATACTACATCTACTTTTCCAAAAAGCTTCGCTTCTTTAATACCTTTGGTACTCCACACACCGGTGTCAGCATAAGCGGCAGTTTCTTTTTCATCTAACAAATTCATGGGCACCTGCATAAACTGAGTGGTAGCTCCACCATGCAAAAACAAAACTTCATGATCATCATCAAGCTTCATTAATTCTTTTACTAACGAAATAGCTTCCTGCATCACCGCTTCAAAAAGCGGGGTGCGATGACCTATCTCGAGGATGGATAAACCACTGCTATTAAAATTGATAGTTGCTTTTGATGCTTCCTGTAATACACTTTGAGGAAGTACAGATGGGCCTGCATTGAAATTGTGAATCATTCTGATGTTTTATTGCTTCTTTATCTCTCTTCAAAGAATTATAAGAAGCAGAAATTATAATTGATATTTTTAAGGCCGCAAAGTTATTGGTTTCTGAGATTTATTGGGTTAAATAAAGATCTTTATTATTTGTTGGTTTACTATAATGCCTCTGCCACGAAGATATTTGCAAATGAAATCAAAAATAAAATTCCTGAATATTTGTGGTTTTACTACTTTCTTATTTCTTCATTGGGCGTTGCCCAATGCTAACGTATTTCGCCCCTGTCTGCCGGTCATCCATGAAGGCTTTCAGGGCTGACAGTACTAAATAGAAATATTGCTTTATTGTTTATTTACTACCTGATTACTTTCTTTGTTTATTTCATAATTGATGAGTGAACGTTGAATTTCCCCTGAAAATTGATTATTGATTATTTGCTTCTCATTGAACATTGATTATTGAGCATTGAACATTGAATATTTGTACTTGTACTTTTTCCCTCCCCCTCATCCCTCACTCATGCACTCTTCCTTTTTCTCTTCCGTTTTTCCATTCCTCATTTAACTTTTCAAATTCTTTTAAATCAGCTTCGGAAAAAGATTGATTCGCTATGGACGAAAGGTCTGGCTGACCTGCATTTACCCACGCAGTAAACCAGAAAGAAGCCACGGCAAAGATCGACTGTCTCATTCTTCTCTCTACCATTCCATTAAGCATTTTATCGTACGCAATTGTATATTCAGATGAATATTGTGGGATAAATTTATTATTTCTTTGTTCAAATGCATATTTTCTATCTCCCGGAAATTGGGCAGATAATTGCTTTTCAAATTTCAAAACGGAATCTGCTGCATTGGCACTTTCCAAAACTCTGTCCCAAATAAAAGTTCCGGGATCTTGCAGGTATTGTGCTTTGCCAATAAAGAAATCAAACTTCTTGTCAGCCAATAATTCCGGGATCCTGCTTTCCCAAAACGCGTGGATTCCGTTTTGTCCTGTGAGTTGTCCATTATAATTTTCGGTTGCATGCAATGGAACATGCGAATCTGCGATGTAATGACCTATTTCCGCGCTGTTCTTTAAAATGGACCGAAAGTTTTTTTCTCTAAATGCATTGGTCAGCCGGGTAAGCATTATTTGAACGTGCCAGGGAGCAATACCGTATTTTTCTAAAGTATCTTTTCCGAATTTTTCAACGGCGTCCTGCCATTTGTGAGGCACTGCGACATAAGGGTAAGCGCCATAATAGTCTAAGTCAATATAGTGCCTGGCCCCCTCCGCGGATACGGCATACCTTCTTTTATCCGGATCTACGGCGTGCTCTGTAATGAAATCAATGTTGGGTTTGTAAAATTTTACCATTTGGGGAGGCAGCAAAAACACAGCGTAACGATTGATGGTTTTATGCGCATAAAACCCCCAGCAGAAGCATTTTGTGCCGATACCAATAAGACAAATGATAAGAAAAATCTTTTTCAAAGGGAGTTCTGTTTTAATGCATAGCCGCTTCAGCCAAAGCGTCATCTACAGCATCGGTAAGAGTTTGAGTAACGCCACCACTGACCGCAAATTTCATGGATTGTGTGGCGCTCGTGTGAGGAATCTGCCTTATTCGTTCCTTGCGAATAATATACACATTGCCGGCTACAGAATATGACATTGGTAAATAAACGGCTACATAATTTTCCATTCCAAAACTGCTCATATCTTCCTGAGTTATAAACCCTACGCGCCATACATCCGTGTCGTCTACACAGGCAAGTACATTATGAGTGAATTTTTTTTTATTGCCGGCAAATGCCTCAAAAAAATCTTTGATGAACGAATACAATAGTTTAATTCCCGGTGCTTTTTCTAAAAACCTGTCTAATACAGACAGCAATCTTTCCATCACAAAAAAAGAGCTCACATAGCCGACAAGAATGATAAAAGCAATAATGATAATAAATCCTAAACCAGGAATATTTATCGCAGGGCGAAGGAGTCCGTCAATTTTATCAAAAACAACATAGATAAAATAAAGCGTGATGGAAACGGGACCAAGGATTAGCAGTCCCTGCAAAAAATATTGAATCGTTCTTTGATAGGTTAATGTCTTTTTCATTGTTTAAAATAAATTAAGTATCAAAGATAGGAGATGTACCGCTCATCCTTAAAATTCACAATTTTATAAAAATATTTTTAGGAAACTTTGGTAACGAGAAAAGTTTCCTTAGTTTTGCCGCCGAAATGGAATTAAAAGACAGAATAAAACAAAAGGCAGACGAACTCTACCGCCGTTACGGAGTAAAATCGGTAACAATGGATGAGATCGCTTCGCAGTTGGGCGTTTCAAAAAAGACGATTTATCAATGTTTTTCAGATAAAAATGAATTGGTAGATGCCGTGATAGCCGACATATTGGAATTCAACAGAAAATTTTGCAGAAGTAGCAGGGATAATGCACAAAATGCCATACACGAAGTTTTTCTTGCAATGGAAAGTTTGGAATCGATGTTTGATAATATGAACCCGTCCATTTTATTTGACATTGAAAGAAATCACCCTGCAACATTTAAAAAATTTAAAGAATTCAAATACGATTTTCTTCTTGATCTAATAAAAAAGAATATTGAAAGAGGGAAGAAGGAAGAGTTATACAGGGAAGAAATGGATACTGATATAATAGCTAAAATCCGCCTCGAATGTGTAATAATACCTTTTAGTGAAGAACTGTTTCCAAAAAATCAATTTCCGATGGCATTCCTTCACCGCCAGTTAATAGAATTTTTTCTATTCGGAATGTCCACGCTCAAAGGATATAAGCTAATCCTTAAATACCAAAAAGAAAAATTTGAAAGCAATCAGATAAAAAATAACGTACAATGAAAACAAGGGTCAAGAGATTTATTTTAATGACAATGCTGGGCGGTGTGTGCTTTACGGCTAATGCACAACAAAAAGACACTCCACCCGGGATACATTCTTTTACTGCCAAAGAAGCGGTTGATTACGCAATGAGCCATGCGGCACAGGTAAAAAATGCGCTTCTGGATATTAAAATTCAGGAGCAAACCAATAAAGGATATACTGCACAAGCATTGCCGCAAATCAGTGGAAGTGTTGCCTTAACAGACTTCCTTTCAATAGCTACCCAACTTATTCCTGCCGAATTTACCGGCGGCACCCCGGGCACTTATATTCCTATAAAATTTGGAACAAAATATAATGGCACTTATGGAGCCGCTTTAAAACAAATTCTTTTTGATGGTCAGGTATTTGTCGGCTTGCAGGCAAGAAAAACTGCTTTAAAAAATGCCTTACTTACCGAAGAAGTTACCAAAGAGCAAATAAAAACAAACGTTTATAAGATTTATTATCAATTAGTAGTAGGAAAAAGACAAATTGGAACATTGAACGCCAACATTGCCAATTATGAAAAACTTCTTCATGATACCAAAGAAATTTATAAGAATGGGTTTGCTGAAAAATTAGATGTAGACAAGGTGCAGGTACAATTGAGCAATTTGGAAACTCAAAAATTACAAGCTCAAAATCAAATTGATGCAGGTAAAGAAGGGCTAAAATTTTTAATGAATATTCCACAGGCCGATCAGATTATTCTTACCGATACACTATCCGATGCTGAAATAAAATCCAATATTCTTGATGAAAATTATAATTATGAGGATAGAAAAGAATTTCAGTTATTAGAAACATCTATTGATCTCGGTAAATATAATATAAGAAGGTACCAACTGAGCAAAATACCTTCCTTAACTTTCTCAGCGAATGTTAACCAAAATGCGCAACGAAACAAGTTTGATTTTTTTAAAGGAAGCGAACCGTGGTACGGTAATTCATTCTTAAGTTTTAATTTATTTATTCCCATATTTGATGGTGGCACGCGCAATTCAAATATTGCGACTGCCAGATTCAATTTAATGAAAATGAATAATCAATTGGATCAATTAAAGTCCTCTATTGATAATGATGTAGCTCAATCAAGGCTTAATATGAAAACGGCTTTGATAACAATGGACTCACAGAAAAAAAATGTTGACCTGGCAGAGAGTGTGTATAATTCTACCAAACTAAAGTATGAACAAGGAGTTGGAAGCAACCAGGAAATTTCGACTGCGCAGGCAGATCTTGTTATGGCCCAAAACAATTATTACAGCTCATTATATGACGCTATCATAGCTAAGATCGACTACCTGACAGCGACGGGGAAATTACAATAAAATAAAAATAATCAACGTACCAAATAACATTAAAACAATGAAAAAATTATTAACAATCAGTATGGCGATCCTTTTGGTATCCTTTGTTTCTTCATGCGGAGATACAGGTAAAAAAGGAAATTCATTAGCAGATAAAAAGGCGCAACTGACAAAATTAAAATCCGACCAGGAGACATTGGACAGTAAAATTACTGACCTTGAAAAGGATATAGCTAAAATTGATACGAGTGCATCTGATGTGAAGCCTAAGTTAGTGTCATTATCTCCTGTAAATACCGTTGATTTTAAACACTACCTTACTTTACAGGGAAGCGTAGACGACAAAAATGTTTCGTATATCACGCCGACCGGGCAGCCTGGAGTTGTAAAAGCTATTTATGTAAAGCAGGGTGATAAAATACGCAAAGGACAGTTGATCCTGAAAATGGATGATGCAGTTGCTCAGCAAAATGTAACGGCCATAAAACAACAATTGGGAAGCATAAAAGCTCAGCTCGAATTGGCGAAATCGGTGTATCAAAGACAAAAAAATCTTTGGGATCAGCAGATAGGAACAGAAGTACAATTATTACAGGATAAAACCCAGGTAGAAACTTTAGAAAATCAAATAAAGGCAATACAGGCACAGGTAAATACAGCGCAGGAACAAGCGAATCAAAGCAGCGTATATAGCAATGTAAATGGTACAGTAGATGATATTACTACTCATGTTGGTGAAGCTTTTAACGGCAATCCATTGACGGGCGGATATATAAGGATTGTAAATGAAAGCGACCTTAAGATTTCTGTTACTGTTCCAGAAAATTATACCGGGCAGGTACAACAGGGAACTAGAGTCATAGTAAGTTTTCCTGATAACGATAAAACATTCAACAGTGAAATTTCCTTTTTGAGTCAAACGATTGGAACAACAACCCGTGGGTTTACTGCCCAAATAAAAGTGCCAAAAACAATGAAACTGCGACCAAACGAAATTGCCCTTGTCAAAATATTAGATTATAGCGCTCCAAATTCCATTGCTATTCCTGTAAATACTTTACAAACTGGTCAAGATGGAAAGTTCGTGTTAGTTGAAGACAAAAAAGGCGAACAAATGATTGCCAAAAAAGTAAATGTAGTTCCAGGGCAATTGTCTGGTGATAGTATTGAAATAAAACAAGGACTTCAAACCGGGCAACAATTAATTACAGACGGCTACCAGGGTTTATTTGATGGCCAACCTATTACCAATACAGAAAAATAGTACCAAAAATTATTAATGCTTAGGAAAAAGCACAATATTAATTTATATGAATTTTAAGGAAAATTTTAATGAGAAATATAAGGAATTCAAACCAACGAGTTGGGCAATAAAGAATAAAACGTCTGTCTACCTTCTGATCATTTTCGTATCACTGATGGGAATATTCCAATTTGTTACTTTGCCTAAAGAACAATTCCCTGATATCGTAATTCCAACGATTTATATACAGACTATTTATGCTGGAAACTCTCCTAAAGATATTGAAAACCTGGTAACAAAGCCAATAGAAAAGCAGCTGAAAGGCATTACAGACGCCAAGATCAATAAAATTACAAGTTCTTCCATACAGGATTATTCTGCTATTACAGTGGAATTCGAAACAGATGTAAAAACTGAAGTTGCATTGCAAAAAACCAAAGATGCGGTAGATAAGGCTAAAAAAGATTTGCCTACCGATCTTACTGAGGAACCCGATGTGCAGGAAGTAAGTTTTAGTGAATTTCCTATCATGTTTGTAAACCTGAGTGGAGATTACGATTTGATGAGTTTGAAAAAGTTTGCCGATGATGCTAAAGATCACCTGGAAGAACTTCCGGAAATTACAAGGGTTGATATCGTGGGTGCTCCGGAACGGGAATTCCAGATCAATGTAGATAATTACAAAATGCGTAGCGCTGGTATTACTTTCAATGATATCGCTACCGCAGTGAAGAATGAAAATATGGACATCTCGGGTGGTTTGCTGGATGTGGGAAATATGAAGCGCACCTTGCAAATAAGAGGGCAGTTTAAGACAGTTTATGATATTGATAAGATTATTGTGCGCAATACTTCGGGGATGCCTATCTATTTGAAAGACATTGCCAATATAAAAGACACTGTAAAAACGAGTGAAAGTTATGCACGCCTTAATGGTAAAAATGTTGTTACACTCAATATCATAAAAAGATCAGGAGAAAATTTAATACAGACTTCCGATGATGTAAAAAAGTCTGTAGCAGAAATGAAGGGCAATATTTTGCCTTCTAATTTGAATGTGGTAATCACAGGCGATCAAAGCCGTGCCACACGAACTTCTTTTAATGATTTGGTAAATTCGATTGTCATCGGGTTTATCCTGGTGCTTTTGATCCTGATGTTTTTTATGGGAGTCACCAATGCGTTCTTTGTGGCCCTGTCGGTACCACTGAGTATGTTTGTTGCGTTTCTGTTTCTTCCTGCAGCCGATCTCATTGTCGGAGGGAATGTTACGCTCAATTTTATTGTACTCTTTGCCTTGCTCTTTGGGCTGGGTATTATTGTGGATGATGCCATAGTAGTTATTGAAAATACCCACCGTATATTTATTGAAAACAAAGGAAAAGTGTCGGCGGTGGAATCGGCAAAGATGGCTGCCGGGGAAATTTTTATCCCTGTACTTTCGGGTACGCTTACTACGTTAGCACCATTCTTCCCACTACTTTTTTGGCCGGGCATCATTGGTAAGTTTATGATCTATTTGCCTACTATGCTCATATTTACATTGTCGGCTTCTTTGATTGTTGCATTCCTGATGAATCCTGTTTTTGCGGTTGATTTCATGAACCATCCGGACGATGCTGGGGTAAAGAAAAAATCGGCTGTGTTTAAAAGCAAGGCATTTTTAATTCCTTTGCTGGGGGGTATTTTGTTAGATATTTTTAGTTTTCCATTTCTTGGAAATATCCTTATTCTGCTGTCAATAATTGTTGTATTAAATACTTACTTGTTCGACAACTGGATACACGCTTTCCAAAATAAAGTACTACCGGCCATCATGCGCAATTATGAAAAGTTGCTGAGGTGGGCTGTTGCCAAATGGCGCCCCGTATGGTTGCTAATAGGAACCTTTGTCTTGCTTATATTATCTCTTATATTTTTCTCATTAAGAAATATACAGGTAGATTTTTTCCCAAAAGGAGATCCGAATTTCATCTATGTCTATCTTAAGCTTCCCGTGGGAACAAGCGTGGATTATACAGATTCTATAACGAATGTAATCGAAAAAAGGGTTGCAAATGTTCTGAACGGGCCTGCAGGAAAGCCTAATCCGGTTGTGGAAAGTATCATCTCCAATGTAGCGGTCGGCGCTGCCGATCCTAACAGTGGCGATAGAGCTTCTCATCCTAATTTGGGCAGAGTGCAGGTATCATTTGTCGAATTCGAAAAAAGAAATGGAGTTGCTACGTCTCCTTATTTAGATTCGATAAGGGCAGTTACGAAAGGTTTTCCTGGCGCCCAGATTTCAGTAGCCCAGGAGCAAAACGGACCTCCTACCGATCCTCCAATTAATATTGAAGTAGCGAGTGAAAATTTTGACCAACTCACCTCCACCGCCACAGAACTGAAACGGTACCTGGATAGTTTACAAATACCTGGGATCGAAGATTTAAAATTAGACGTAGATCTTACTAACCCGGAAATCACGCTCTCCATAAACCGGCAGCGCGCCATGATAGAAGGTGTGTCTACGGCGCAGATAGGCCAGCAGATTAGAACGGCATTATTCGGCCTGGAAGTCTCAAAAATAAAGGAAGGTGAAGATGAATATAAAATACAATTGCGGAATAATGAGATTCAGAGAAAAAGCCTTTCGGATTTGCTGAACATGAATATCGTTTTCAGGGATATGGCCAGTGGCGGACAGGTGAAATCCATTCCTATCAGTTCGTTGGTAGATGTAGATTTTACCAGCACTTACGGAAGTATAAAAAGGAAGAATGTGAAGCGTGTGATTACTATATTTTCAAATGTACTTTCAGGATATACGCCCACTGCCGTGAACCAAAAAATAGCAACCGCTATTCAGGATTTTAATAAAAAAGGGCCTGGCGTTACTATTAAGCAAACGGGCGAGGGCGCGCAACAGGCAGAAACAGGGGCTTTCCTTGGTAAAGCAATGGTGATTGCATTAATGTTGATTCTGTTTATTTTGGTATTGCAGTTTAATTCGGTAAGTAAATCCATCATTATTCTTACTGAAATATTGTTCAGTATAATCGGGGTTATACTTGGGTTCTCTATTACCGGAATGAACATATCCGTTGTGATGACAGGTATTGGAATCGTAGGACTGGCGGGCATTGTGGTGAAGAATGCGATTTTGGTGATAGACTTTGCAGATGAATTAAGAGCACGTGGAATGAAAACGAGGGAAGCGGTAATCCAGGCCGGTAAGATCAGGATCATCCCGGTATTGCTTACGGCACTTGCAGCGATCTTTGCGTTGATCCCTCTTGCGATTGGTTTCAATATCAATTTTGTGACGATGTTCTCTGAACTGAATCCTCATATTTTCTTCGGTGGCGATAGCGCTGTTTTCTGGAAACCACTTGCATGGACTATTATTTTTGGGCTGGCGTTTGCCTTCTTCATGACATTGATAATGGTTCCGAGTATGTACCTTATCGCAGAAAGGCTGAAACGCCCGATGCGCAGGCAGTTTGGAGGAAAATGGATTTCTATGCTGGGCATACCTCCATTTACCATTTTATTTATACCACTGATGTTTGTTACGATGTTTGTACATCGCGCGCAGGTAGCAAGAAGAAAAAGAAAGATGGGAAATAAAGTTGGCGAGAAATGGGCGGGAAGTTGGTTTTAATAATCTGACGTTCTCCGTCTGATTATTTGGAAATATGGTTCGTGTTTGAGTTTTAAATATGGCCTGCGGATTTTTCTGCAGGCTTTTTTATTTTGACAGTAAACTAATAAAAAAGGAACATTTATATTTTATCA
>JBDTGD010000253.1:0-3782 GCA_039937595.1 Ginsengibacter sp.
AAATGCTTCCTTCAAAAGCATATTGAACTTTATCTCCAATCTTCCAGGCAATCGTTGTAATCAAATTATTTTTTGATAAAACAGGCTTATCTCCAATATTCATCAACATAAAACAGCCGGTACCGTAGGTGTTTTTTACCATTCCCGGTTTTGTACAGATATGGCCAAATAAAGCCGCCTGCTGATCTCCAGCAATTCCTGCAATCGGAACTTTTGTTCCCAACAACTGACCCGATGTTTCACCATAGATTTCACTTGAAGTTTCTACTTCCGGAAGCATGCTTTTGGGTATTTCAAAAATCTCCAGTAATTCATTGTCCCATTCAAGTGTATTGATATTAAAAAGCATGGTGCGGGAAGCATTGGTTACGTCAGTGATATGCAATTTTCCTTCGGTTAAATTCCATATAAGCCATGAATCAACAGTGCCAAAAGCTAATTTTCCCTGTGCAGCTTTTTCTTTTACACCTGGTACATTATTCAGTATCCATTGAATTTTTGTTGCTGAAAAATAAGCATCTAATACTAAGCCTGTTTTTTGCCGGATAATTTCATCAATGCCTCTTCCTTTTAAAATATCACATTGTTCTGATGTTCGCCTGTCTTGCCAAACGATTGCATTGTAAACAGGATTGCCCGTTTCCCTATCCCAAACAATCGTTGTTTCCCTTTGATTGGTGATTCCTATAGCCGCTATTTCGTCCGCTTTCAAATTTTCCTGCAATACAGCTTCTGTAATAACAGATGCCTGCGAAGACCAAATCTCCATAGGATCATGCTCTACCCATCCCGGTTTAGGATAAAACTGCTTAAATTCTTTTTGAGCAATTGAAGCAATTTTTCCATTTTTATCAAACAATATTGCCCTGGAACTGGTAGTTCCCTGGTCGAGAGTTAGAATATATTCTTTCATTCTTAAAACGGTTTAGGCTTAAAACTAAATAAATATCTGAAATAATACGAAACTATTAAACATAAATTAGAATGAAATAGTTCGATTATTGTTTTTACTTTTATTAAAAAAGGATTTTAGCACAAGAAAATTTGAAGAATGATATTCGATAGAAAACTACTCATTAATTCATTGCGTGAAATAAAAGAATGGGACGTGTTGATCATCGGGGGTGGATCTACAGGCTTGGGTATAGCTGTAGATGCCGCCTCGCGTGGTTTTAAAACATTATTATTGGAACAGGAAGATTTTGCAAAAGGGACGTCGAGCAGAAGTACCAAATTGGTGCATGGCGGAGTACGTTACCTGGCCCAGGGAAATATCAGCCTGGTAAGAGAAGCATTAGAGGAAAGAGGATTGTTGATGCAAAATGCGCCGCATCTTACCAAAAATGAATCTATAATTATTCCCTGCTACTCATGGTTTCGCGGAATGTTCTATACTGTTGGACTTAAAATTTACGACTGGTTATCCGGAAAGCTAAGTATTGGAAAATCAAGATTAATCTATAAGAAAGAAATCATTGAAAGGTTACCGACCATCAATAAAGACTCGCTGAAATGTGGTGTTTTGTTTCATGACGGTACTTTCGATGATGCGCGCCTTGCATTAAATCTGGCGCAAACATGTGTTGAAAATAATGGCGTTACGCTTAATTATTGTAAAGTTCTTTCTCTAACAAAAAACCAGGATAACCAAATCAGTGGGGCAACCTTTATTGATAAAGAAACGGGCGATATTCTTGAAGTGAAAGCTAAAGTGGTAGTAAACGCGACCGGAGTTTTTGCTGATGATATTTTAAAAATGGATGCGCCGGAAGCAAGTTCAATTATTCGGCCAAGCCAGGGAATTCATTTGATTTTAGATAATTCGTTTTTGGAAAGTAAAGACGCAATTATGATCCCGCATACTGATGACGGGCGTGTATTGTTTGCCATTCCGTGGTATCAAAATGTTCTGGTTGGTACAACTGATACGCCTTTGCAAACTCATTCATTAGAACCAAGAGCTTTAGAAAACGAAATAGATTTTGTGCTGGCTACTGCCGGCAGATACTTGTCAAAATCTCCTTCCAAAAGCGATGTTCTAAGTGTTTTCGCGGGTTTGCGGCCATTGGCTGCAACTGGTGACAATGCAGAAAAAACCAAGGAAATTTCAAGAAGCCATAAAATACTTATTTCAAAAAGTGGGTTGGTTTCAGTGATAGGTGGCAAATGGACTACTTACCGGAAAATGGCAGAAGATACCCTATCAAAGATTATTGAAAAAAGAATGCTGCCCTTAAAAAAGTGTGTAACAGAGCATTTAAAAATTCACGGTTACAGAGATGTTTCCGGTGCAACAGATAGTCTTTCTATTTATGGTGCTGATAAAAAGGAAATGTTTGCCATGACGAAAAGCAACTTGTCATTTTCGGAAATTTTAAATGAAGAACCGGAAATTTTTGTTATCCAGGTTATTTGGGCCGTAAGAAAAGAGATGGCAAGAACTGTGGAAGATGTACTCGCACGAAGAATCAGGTTGTTATTTATTGATGCAAGGATGGCTTCGAATCTAGCACCAAAAGTAGCAGAGATAATGATGAATGAATTAGGCCGTGATGAAGCGTGGAAGATCAATCAAATTAGTACCTTTCAGGAATTGGCCAAAGGGTATTTAGTGAAAGATAATTAGAATTCGGTTTCTGATTTATTGTTAGAGCTGTACTCTTAAGTTACGAAAGGCCGGCCGCCTTTCTCAAAAAATAAACCAACAGTATATGATACGTTATGCGGGAAGAGTGGAAACTGGAAAAGAAACGTTTACCGATCCTTTAATGGGCAAATATTAATCTAATAAGGATTTCATCCCCTGTCGTCCTGAGCCTGTCGAAGGTCGACGGGATAAAAAAGTTAAAATGATAGATAAAAATTTATTTTTCTTATTATTTGTTGCTTCACTGGTCTCATGCACCGCTTCAAATAAACATCGTAGTAAACGTGATTTTGACAAACAAGCACATCGGGGTGGTCGGGGGCTAATGCCGGAAAACACGATTGCTTCTGAAAAGAATGCAATCAACTATGATTGTACCATGGAGATGGATCTTCAAATGTCTAAAGACAAAAAGATTGTTGTTTCACATGACAGTTATTTTAACAGCGACTTCTGTCTTACTCCTGAAGGTAATACGATGACAAAGAAAGACGGACAAAGCAGGTTGATCTATAATATGCCTTATGATAGTGTGGCAAAATATGATGTTGGCATTAAACCGTATCCAGACTTCCCCCGCCAGGAAAAAATTCATGCAATCAAGCCACTGTTAAGCGTTTTAATAGATTCTACCGAAGCTTATGGCAGAGAAATGCATCATATAAATCATTACAATATTGAGATAAAATCAAGTCCGGCAAATGACGGAAAAACCTATTCAACCCTGGAGGAATATGTTGATTTGGCAATGGAAATTATTATTGATAAGGGCATCGCAACGCGTACAATGATGCAGTCATTTGATGTGAGGGCTTTGAGAATAATTCATCAGAAATATCCGACAATGGAAATTTCCTTCCTGGTGGACGCTTCCAACAAAAAAACTGCCGACGGATATATCAACGAACTTGGCTTTAAACCTGAGGTATTCAGTCCTGAATTTTCCCTGGTTACAGAAAGTTTGGTAAAAGCATTTCATAAAAAAAATATCCTGGTTATTCCATGGACGCCCGATACTCTGGAAGATATTCAGCGGCTAAAAGATATGGGCGTAGATGGCGCTATCACGGATTATCCGGATTTGTATTCCCAGCTAAAATAGCAACTTCAAATAAGCAGTAAATCAACAAAAAAT
>JBDTGD010000254.1:0-10400 GCA_039937595.1 Ginsengibacter sp.
CACAGCCTTGAGCGTATCTTGAACAGGTAACTTTTCCTTAATGCCGGCTATTTGGTCAAAATTTTATTGATGTCAACTTTAGAAAAATCTCTTATGGCTTCAGCAATGTGACCCGCATCAATGCCAACCTCATACTGTTGCTGTTTTTGAGAAGCATGTTCAATAATCATATCAGGAATTCCCAATATTTTTACATCTGCTTTATAATTATGCGCGTTCATAAATTCCAAAATAGCAGAACCGAAACCACCCATAATAGCCCCATCTTCCACGGTGATTATTTTAGAAAACTTGCTAAAAACTTCGTGGAGCAATTCCTCATCAATAGGCTTCACAAAACGAATATCGTAATGCGCCGGATTTAAACCTTCTGCCTTCACGTCCCTGATAGCTTCTGCTGCAAAATTTCCAGGATGGCCAAAAGATAAAATAGCTATTTCTTCTCCGTCTTTCAATTTTCTTCCAGTTCCAATTTCAATTTTCTTCATCTCCGTTTTCCACTCGGCTTTTACTACCTGGCCGCGCGGATAGCGGATTACAAAAGGACTTTTAGTAGTTTCCAATTGGGCCGTGTACATCAGGTTCCTCAATTCACTTTCATTCATAGGCGCGCTCACTATCATATTTGGAATGCAACGCATATAGGCGATGTCGTAGGCGCCCTGGTGGGTTGATCCGTCTTCGCCAACAAGGCCTGCGCGGTCCAAACAAAATATAACCGGCAAATCTTGCAGTGCGACATCGTGTATCACCTGGTCATAGGCGCGTTGCATAAATGAAGAATAAACATTACAATAAACCCGCATTCCCTGTGTAGCCAGTCCGGCACTCAGCGTGACAGAATGTTGTTCGCAAATACCTACATCAAAAGCACGATTGGGCATTTTTTCCATCATATATTTTAAGGAACATCCACTCGGCATTGCCGGGGTAACACCCATTATTTTATCGTTCTTTTCTGCCAGTTCAATTATCGTATACCCAAAAACATCCTGGTACTTGGGCGGCTGGGGAAGATCAAACTTTTTCTTATAAATCTCACCGGTTATCTTATCAAACAAACCCGGCGCATGCCATTTGGTTTGATCTTTTTCGGCTAATTCATATCCTTTTCCTTTTACTGTTTTTATGTGTAACAATTTTGGCCCGGGAATTTCTTTCATGTCTTTCAAGGTATCCACAAGCTTTGTAATATTATGACCGTCAATCGGGCCAAAATAGCGAATGTTCAAAGATTCAAAAAGATTACTACTCCGGCTTACCATTCCTTTTAAAGAAGTTTCAATTTTTGAAACCATTTTTCTTGAAAATGTTTTTCCAGGAAGTTTCCCTAATGCTTTCCAGAAATCATCGCGCAGCTTATTATATGTTAGCGAAGTGGTAATATCGGTTAAATATTCCTTAAGCGCCCCCACATTGGGGTCAATGCTCATGCAATTATCATTGAGAATGATCAGTAAATTGCTTTTTTCAATACCGGCATGGTTCATGGCCTCAAAAGCCTCGCCTGCCGTCATGGCGCCATCACCTATAATCGCAATATGCTGCCGGTTATTTTCTCCTTTATAGTGTGAAGCCATCGCCATTCCCAGGGCTGCGGAAATGGAAGTAGAAGAATGCCCCACTCCGAAGGTGTCATATTCACTTTCTGATCTTTTTGGAAAACCGCTTAACCCGTCTTTTTTTCGGATAGTATCAAAATTATCCCTGCGGCCTGTAAGTATTTTATGGCCGTAAGCCTGGTGGCCTACATCCCAAACTAATTGATCGTACGGCGTATTAAAAACATAATGGAGTGCTACAGTAAGTTCCACTACGCCAAGACTTGCCGCAAAATGACCTCCATGTACGCTCACAACATCCACAATATATTGACGCAATTCGTCAGATACCTGGTGTAATTGGGTACGATTAAGTTTTTTTAAATCAGCTGGGGAATTAATTGTCTTTAACAACGGCCCGGGTGAAATTTCCATTCGGTGAAAATTAATAGGTAAAAATACAATTTTTTGGGAAATATGCTTTTAAAGAATAATTCGGAAAAATAATAACGTTGGATCACATATGCAAACCTTCCGTTTTCTGAAAACTCCGATCGTGAGTTTTTACCCAACCGTTTTGAGAAATCCCACTAATTAGTCCATTCGGCAAGAGAGGTTCTATCAGATTCATCTATGCCTTACAAAAATCTTTACCTTTGCTACCTTTTATTTTATCATGAAGGTTTATAATTAATGAAGCAGAAATATCGCGAATACAAACACTTAGATCTTACCCAAATTGCGGATGAAATTTTGACATTTTGGAACCTGGAGAGTACATTTCAGAAAAGTATTTCAAACCGGGAAGGGAAAACCTCTTTCGTTTTTTATGAAGGGCCACCGAGCGCTAATGGCATGCCTGGTATCCATCATGTAATTTCAAGGACGTTAAAAGATCTGGTTTGCCGTTATAAAACCATGCAGGGTTTCCAGGTAAATCGTAAAGGTGGCTGGGATACGCATGGGTTGCCCGTTGAATTGGGTGTAGAAAAGCTGTTGGGAATCACTAAAGAAGATATCGGAAAATCAATTTCTGTAGAAGAATATAATGCCACCTGCCGCCGTGAAGTATTAAAATTTAAAGATAAATGGGATGAAGTGACCCAGAAAATGGGTTATTGGGTTGACCTGGAACATCCCTATATCACGTTCGAAAACAATTACATCGAAACACTTTGGTGGTGCCTGAAAGAATTATATAAAAAAGGCTATTTGTATGAAAGCGTCAGCATTCAGCCTTATTCACCCGCAGCAGGAACTGGTTTGAGCTCTCATGAATTGAATCAGCCGGGAACATATAAAGATGTGAAGGATACGAGCGCCACGGTGATGTTTAAAACGCAAATTTCTGAAATACCAATAGCAACTGAATCGACTTCATCGACCGCCGAGGCATTGGCAAAATTCGGAAGAAATACATTTGCAAAGAACCTTTACGAAATAGCTGATCAAGCGTGGGAAGGTTCTAAATATAACTCATCAGAAGTTTTTTTTCTTGCATGGACAACTACTCCCTGGACATTGCCTTCAAATCTAGGATTAACGGTTGGCCCTAATATCGAATATTCATTGGTTAAAACTTTTAATCCTTATACTCATTTACCGACAAATGTAATTATTGCCACGGTTTTAATTCCCCAATATTTTAACGAAAAAGCAGTAAATATTTCTTTTGATGAATATAAAGAAGGGGATAAATTAATTCCTTGGAAGAAAGTCGCCAGCTTTAAGGGAAGTAATTTACAGGGAATTTTTTATGATCAATTAATGCCTTCTGAAGCCAATACTTTAGAAAAGATCAGTGAGATCACTCCCGGTGCGGATCCTTTTAAAGTTGTTTTAGGGGATTTTGTTACTACAGAAGACGGAACAGGAATTGTTCATACCGCTCCTGCTTTTGGTGCGGATGACTTTAAGGCAGGGCAGAAAAATAATCTTGGTATTTTAACCCTTGTTGACCGGGAAGGAAAATTTGTCGATGGCGTTGGGGAATTCAGCGGCCGATTTGTAAAAGATTACAAGGACGATCCACATTACGTGGATGTAAATGTGGACATTGCCGTTAAGCTAAAGAAGGAAAACCGCGCTTTTAAAGTGGAAAAATACGAACATAACTATCCTCATTGCTGGCGTACGGATAAACCGGTGATTTATTATCCGCTGGATGCCTGGTTTATAAAAACTACTGCTGTAAAAGACAGGATGATAGAGTTGAATAATACCATCAACTGGAAACCGGCTTCTACCGGCACGGGAAGATTTGGAAACTGGCTGGAAAATATGGTGGATTGGAATTTGAGCCGTAGTCGTTTTTGGGGAACGCCTTTGCCAATTTGGCGTACAGAAGATGGACAAGAAGAAAAATGTATAGGGTCAATCGATGAGTTAAAATCAGAAATCAAAAAATCATTTGATGCAGGGATATTAATTGCTGATAAAAAAACGGATTTAAAATCGAAAATTGACGAAATGGTTGCGGATTTGCATAAACCTTTTGTCGACAATATTACACTGACTTCTTCCCAGGGAAAACCCATGAAACGAGTTCCGGATTTGGTAGATGTTTGGTTCGATAGCGGCGCGATGCCATATGCTCAATGGCATTTTCCGTTTGAAAACAAAGAACAATTTCAGGAAAACTTTCCTGCTGATTTTATTTGTGAAGGGGTAGATCAGACTCGGGGTTGGTTTTATACGCTTCATTCTCTTGCTGTTTTGCTATTTGATAGTGTTGCCTATAAAAATGTAGTGAGCAATGGCCTCGTCCTTGATAAGAATGGAAATAAAATGAGTAAGCGCGTCGGAAATGTGGTGGATCCTTTTGAAACGCTTGAGATTTTCGGACCGGATGCAACTCGTTGGTATTTAATTACAAACGCTTCTCCATGGGATAGTTTAAAATTTGACACAGAGGGAATTAAAGAGGTACAGCGGAAATTTTTCGGTACGCTTTACAATACTTACCAGTTTTTTGCCCTTTACGCCAATGTGGACGGTTTTGATTTTAAAGAAAAACTGATTCCCGTAAATGAACGTCCGGAAATGGACCAATGGATTATTTCGGTTTTAAATTCCCTGGTAAAAGATGTTACAAAAAGTCTTGATGACTATGAGCCTACACAGGCGGGAAGAGCTATCGAGTATTTTTTAAACGAGCAATTAAGTAATTGGTATGTAAGGCTTTGTCGCCGAAGATTTT
Organism: Ginsengibacter sp.; assembly: GCA_039937595.1. GTDB lineage: Bacteria > Bacteroidota > Bacteroidia > Chitinophagales > Chitinophagaceae > Ginsengibacter. Next base: position 4,741 of record JBDTGD010000254.1, read on the forward strand.
GGAAACCGATTGATAAAAACAATCCTTCGGGCGAAAAAGATAAGATTTCAGCTTATCAAACTTTGTATAAATGCCTGCAGGCAACTAGCGGTTTAATTGCCCCAATTGCCCCGTTTTTTGCTGATTGGCTATTTAAAAATTTAAATACAGTAACCAAACAAATAAGTGCAAATTCTATTCACCTGACCGATTTCCCAAAAGCGAATGATGCATTGATAAATGCAGATCTTGAAGTCAGGATGAAATTAGCGCAGGATATTTCTTCTCTTATTTTATCACTACGCAAAAAAGTGAATATTAAAGTACGGCAACCTCTTCAGAAGGTAATTATTCCTGCAATAGATGCTGATTTTGAGAATAAAATCCTGCAGGTAGAAAGTATTATAAAATCTGAGACGAATATTAAAGAAGTTGAAATTTTACCTGCTGACAACAATTTTATAAAAAAGAAGGCGAAAGCTAATTTTAAAACACTTGGGAAAAAATTAGGCCCTAAAATGAAATGGGCGGCCGAAAAAATCGCGAATTTGAATGATGTGGAAATCAATAAAATATTGGAAAATGATTATATATTAAATCAGGACACGGCGGACGGTCCTATAGTCATATCTGCGGAGGATATTGAAGTTTCGACAAATGAAATCCCCGGCTTTGAAGTTGCGGTAAAAGGCAATTTGACAGTGGCCTTGGATCTCATCATTTCCGACCAGCTAAAAAAGGAAGGATTTGCCAGGGAATTCATCAATAGGATTCAGAATGTCAGGAAGGAAAGGAACTTTGAATTAACTGATAAAATCCTGCTAAATATAGAAGAAAAAGGCGTCATAAAAGATATAGTTACAGAATTTAATGAGTATATTCGCGCCGAAATTTTGGCGACAAAAATTGAATTTTCGCCAAAAATTGTAGATGGCACTACAATTGATGTCAATAATGACACTTTCGCAGTAAATATTATTAAAAAAAGTATTTAAATGTATGGCGACAAAGACTAAAAAGGCAACTAAAGTTGCTGCTAAATCAAAATTAAGCAAACCAGCAACCAAAAAGGCAGGCTCCGCTAAAAAAGCAGTTCAGCCCAAAAAAATCGTTGCGAAAAAAACTGTCGCTAAAAAGCCAGCGAATAGTAAACCGAAAAAAACTGAAAAAAAGGTTGTTTCGGCGAAAAAAGTTGCCCCTAAAGTAATTAAAAAACCAACTCCGGCGAAAAAAGCTGCTAAGGCCGGTTTGAAAAAAGCAGTACCTAAAAAGTTGACTAAACCTAATAAAATAGCAAGTTCAAAACCAGTAGTGTCTACAAAGAAAGTTGTAGAAAAGAAACAAAAAGAAGTCGTAAAAAAAGACGTTTTAGCAAAAAAAACTAAAATTGAAAAGCCTTTGAAAGAAAAGCTGGTTAAAAATGTGATAGCAAAAGATAGTGATAACGATACGATAGCTCACAAAAATGAATTGAAAAAAGCGCTGGCAAAGCATAAAGTAAAGGAAAAAGAAGAACCTAAGAAGATTCAAAAACCTTTCGTAATGCCTAAGACCCACACAGAAAAGGCGCGTAAATACGAACCTGAATTTACTAAATCAGTCCTCGATCAATCACCGGCCGAGGATAATGGACCAAGTATGCGTTATAGCGACAACGAGCTCGTTGAATTCAGAGAATTAATTACAAGAAAATTAGAGACCGCAAAAAAGGAGTTGGGTTATTTGCAAGGCCTTATTACCCGAAAAGACCAGATGGGCGGTGATGAAAGTGATAACCGTTATATGACAATGGAAGATGGCAGTCTGAGCATGGAAAGAGAACAATTAAGTCAAATGGCCAGTCGTCAAATTACATTTATCGATCATCTGGAAAAAGCGATGATGCGGATAGAAAATAAAACTTATGGAATTTGTCGTGTAACAGGGAAATTAATTGATAAAGCAAGATTGAGAGCAGTGCCACACGCTACTCTTTCTATTGAGGCTAAAATGGGCATAGCAAAATAGCCAGCAATATATTTTATTTGAGAAAAAGAGAATTGCGAAGGCGGTTCTCTTTTTTACTTTTACCCGGTTTTTAATTGGTGGCCATTGCCAAAGTGGCAGCACTTAATGTTGTTCCGGCTATTTTTAAAATTTCAGCACCGCACGCTTCAAGAGTAGCTCCTGTAGTAATCACATCATCTACCAATAGAATATGTTTTCCTTCTAAAGATTTCGGATCATTTATGTAAAAAATCCCTTCTACATTTTTCCATCTTTCAGTTCGGTGTTTTTTTGTTTGTGATTCTGTGAAAATTTTCCTGGTGACGTTCTTTTCAATTACAGGTTTACTTAAGATCTCAGCAATTCCATGGCAGAGAATTTCCGCCTGGTTAAACCCTCTCATTTTTTCTTTACGTATAAACAACGGAAGAGGAACAATCAAATCAACATTAAAACGGTTGCTATTGAGTAAACTTCTACCTATTAAATTTCCAAAATAATGCCCGGCTTTTTTATTTCCACGGTATTTAAATTCGTGAATCATATTCTGAACGATAGAATTTTTAGAAAAATAAAGCTCACTCGTTGCCGATGCCAGGGATAGACGTCCCCAAAATTTTTTCTCCATGGGATTATTAGCATGCATGGCAAAATTAGTTAATGGCAAATCATGGATACACTTAATGCAAAGAAAATTTTCATTTTCAATAACATCACTGCCGCATCCTATGCAATTGTGTGGATAGAACAAATGGAAGAAAGCAGATGAGGTAAAAAATGATTTTTTCAATTGTTTAATGGCTGATGTTTATATTGCGAAACTGAATAAATTTCAAATTAGGCAATTATAATAAACAAATCAACTAACAGTAAACAAATAAAAAATCTAAATTTTTAATTTATAAATTCAATTTAAAATTAGGGAAGCAGGTAAGAACTGAAGGGCGTCGGGAAAATTATTTTGAATCCTTAGGCTCTTTCGCGGTCTCTTCCCCCAGGTTTTTTTCGGGTCTCATCTGTGGGAAAAATAGGACATCCTGGATAGAAGGCTGGCCCGCAAGAAGCATTATTAACCTGTCTATTCCAAAACCAATCCCGCTTGTAGGCGGCATTCCATATTCCAGTGCTCGTAAAAAATCATAATCTATAAACATGGCTTCATCATCACCGCGCTCCATCAATTTAGATTGTTCTTCAAAACGCTCTCTTTGTTCTATGGGATCGTTTAATTCGCTGTAGGCATTGGCTATTTCTTTCCCATTTACAATTAATTCAAAACGCTCAACCAATCCGGGCTTGCTGCGATGTTTCTTTGTAAGCGGACTCATTTCTACCGGGTAATCTATAATGAAAGTGGGTTGTATAAAATGGTCTTCGCATTTCTCTGAAAAAATTTCATCAATGAGTTTTCCTTTTCCCATTGTTTTATCTGCGTGAATGCCTAACTGTTGACAAACTTCTCTCAATCCGTTTTCATCTTTATCACTTACATCAATTCCTGTATGTTCTTTAATGGCATCATACATGCTTATTCTTTTGTATGGCGCTTTAAAATCAATTTCTTTTTCTCCTGATACAACTTTTGTAGTTCCGTTTACAGCCAAAGCAGTTTTCTCCAACAATTGTTCGGTGGTTTCCATCATCCACAAATAATCTTTGTACGCCACATAAAATTCCAATACTGTAAATTCAGGATTGTGTGAGCGGTCCATTCCTTCATTTCTGAAATTGCGGCTGAATTCATAGACCCATTCAAAACCCCCAACAATCAATCTTTTTAAATACAATTCATTAGCGATACGCAAATAAAAAGGAACATCAAGTGCATTATGATGCGTTTTGAAAGGTCGGGCCGCGGCGCCTCCCGGAATATTTTGTAAAACTGGTGTATCAACTTCAAGCGCTCCCTGCTCATTCAAAAATTGACGAATGGCATTCACCATTTTTGTGCGTTTAATAAAAACTTCTTTTACGTGAGGGTTTACAATAAGGTCGGCATAGCGCTGACGATATCTGAATTCAGCATCGGTAACTTCATCAAAAGTCTCTCCGTCTTTTTCTTTTACAATCGGTAATGGGCGTAACGATTTTGCCAATATTTTCAGCTCCGAAACATGAATGGAAGTCTCACCGGTTTTTGTTGTGAATACAAATCCTTTTACTCCAATGATGTCGCCGATATCTAATAATTTTTTCCAAACGGTATTGTAAAATGATTTGTCTTCATCGGGCGCTATATCATCCCTGCGAACATACAATTGAATTTTTCCGCTGCCATCCTGGATTACAGCGAAAGATGCTTTTCCCATATCGCGAATACTAAGAATCCTTCCGGCAATACAGACGTTGGCGAAATCGGCTTTATTTTCTTCTTCCTTATAATTGTCTTTTATAAATTTTGCAGAAGTATTTATCGGAAATAATTCTGCAGGATACGCATCAATTCCAAGTTTGGTAAGTTCTTTTAATTTATCCCTGCGGATAATTTCCTGTTCTGAGAGATGTTGAATATTCATATAGATCAATAATATTTTGCAGTTTTATACTAACAAAAAAATAAATTTTTGCAAAGGTAACCTATTGAAATGGAGATAAAAGCGGAGATCCTCCTAATTCTTTGTAGTGTAATTATTGAAAAAATCGCTGGCAGCTTCTTTGCCGTTAGCGTAAAGAATTTTTCTTTCTTTTTCAGAGATGGTCCTAGGTCTTCCGGAAATATCGCCATAGCTAATGTAAATAGTACGTCCTTTTTCATTGGATAAATCCTGCGACTTACGGTTGATACTTTCCATCATCAGGTTCATCACAGCAGACGAATATTGTTTCATATTTTTTATTTTATAAGGAGCTATGGCAGTCTTACCGCTTTCAAATTCTTTAATTTGATCGCCCCGCTCGAGTTTGAGACCAAGTGTGTGTTGATTGTAGATCACGTTTTGACAGGTTAAAGGATTTTTTCCGTTAATACATGAATCAAACATGTTGATTGGGTAATTACAAAGCATGCCTCCATCTACATATAAATCATAGTGCATCAAACTATCGTATGCAGTTATTTCATTGCCGGTGCTGTCTATTGCTACAGGAGTAAAATAAAATGGAATACAGCTACTGATACGCACGGCTGTACTCAGTTTCATATCAGGCCGGGTTTTCCATGAAAAGACTTCAAGTCGCTGTTCTGTTATATTAGTTCCGGTGCAATAAAAATCTTTAAAAGTTGAATCCTTTAAATGCAATTCATGAAGATCATAAAAAGTGAGGTCGGCATTGCCGGTTTTTTGCATAATTAAATGTACCAGCCATTCTTCAATAGCATTGCCTTTATACATCCCATACTCTTTTTTAATTCGTCGTATTCTTCCAAAAAAAAACTTTCCGTCGTTGAATTCTCCGATCTGAAGGCTTTGCAGCACAGAATCAATTTGAGCACTGTTATATCCTAACGAAACTACCAGCCCGGCGATAGCACCAACTGAAGAGCCTGCAACATTTTCAATATTTTGAAGAATTCCTTTTTCTTCCAATACGTCCAATGCTCCCGGATAGGCCAACCCGCGAACGCCACCACCTTCCATCACTAAATTTTTGTAAGAATAATTATTTTGACAAAAAACCAATAGGGGGAATAAAAGAATAAGTAAAAAGCAATATTTCATATGGTGAAATTACCAATTGTTTGCAGCGTTTAGTGA
>JBDTGD010000255.1:0-2981 GCA_039937595.1 Ginsengibacter sp.
TCATCATCCTGTACAATCACATTTAAGATTCCACCAATTACCATTGATATACCTCCAATTACCAAAGCGTAAATGGCTTGCTCATGAAATACATCTTTAATAATAAAGCCCATTACAAAAGTGGCAACCAATTGTGGAATTACAATAAAGAAATTAAATACGCCCATGTAAAAACCCATTTTTGCCGGCGGCAATGCACCTGCTAGAATTGCATAAGGCATGGTAAGTGTAGAAGCCCAGGCAATGCCCACTGCGATCATTGGTAACAAAAGTAAATCTGGCGATTTAATAAAAATGAGTGAAATTAATCCAATGCCACCAATGATGAGGCAAATCAAATGTGTATATCTCCGGCTGATACGTTTAGCAAGCATTGGCAACAAAAATGCTGCGATTGCCGAAACTGCACTATACACAGTAAACATTACCCCCACCCAATCTCCTGCATCCTGGAAAGCTTTTGATTTTGCATCAATAGTTCCGTAAGCGTTTTGCGCTATTGATGGAGTTGCATAAACCCACATGCAATAAAAACCAACCCAGGTGAAAAATTGCACAACTGCCAATTGCCTCATAGTTTTCGGCATAGAGAAAATTCCTAGTGTAATTTCCTTTATCGCATTAACTACGCCTTTCGATTCTGATTTTTCCTTTTCCCATTCTTCAATATTTTCGGGAGGAAGTTCATCTGAAGTTAACACCGTCCATAAAACGGAAACAAAGAAAATAACAGCGCCTATATAAAAAGAATATTTTACCGAATTACCAATTTCTCCTTCAGGAGCGGTATTGCTAATGTGAAAAACATTGGTGAATATATAAGGTAACAAGGATGCTATCACTGCCCCAAGTCCAATGAAAAAAGTTTGCATGGCAAATCCGGCAGTTCTTTGTGAAGACGGTAATTTATCTCCAACAAAAGCCCGAAAAGGTTCCATAGAAATGTTAATGGATGCATCCAATACCCAGAGCAAAACGGCAGCCATCCAAAGCATCGTAGATTGTGGCATTAGAAATAGTGCAATGGAAGCAAGCACCGCGCCAATGAAAAAGAAAGGCCTTCTTCTCCCCCATCGCTTATGCCACGTGCGGTCACTCATATAACCAATGATTGGCTGCACCAGTAACCCTGTTAGTGGAGCGGCTACCCATAAAAATCCTATTTTGTCAATATCAGCGCCGAGTGTTTGAAATATGCGGGATACATTGGCATTTTGTAAAGCAAAACCAAATTGAATTCCGAAAAAGCCGAAACTCATATTTACTATTTGCCCGAAAGTGAGTTTATGTTTCGGAACAGGATATGTTGACGGCATTGCAATTGGTTTCGTAAATATGAAAGTGTAAAGATTACACTTTCATAAAAATACAATTATTATTAATACCTGAATTTGTTTTAGGTAAATATTATCCTATCACAAAACCATCAGGTAAAATAGCGTCTTTTTTAATAACAACTATTCCATCCTTTATAGTGTATAAGTCGTGATCACCATTTTCGAGATGCGAACCGCCATTAATACGAACATTATTGCCAATCCTTGCATTCTTATCAATGATGGCATTATGGATGTAGCAGTTATCCCCAACGCCTAACTTGGGAATACCTTTTTCATCATCAAAGCTCATATCTTCAATGGTTTCATAAATATCACTTCCCATAAGATAACACCTGGTTATTTTGGTACCATAGCCAATCCTTGTCCGAATACCGATTACACAGTCTTCCAGCCTTTCCGCGTGAATGATGCAACCATCAGCGGCTATTGTATTTAAAAGAGAGGTACCGCTGAACTTTGATGGTGGCAACATCCTCGGGCGGGTATAAACTTTCTGATCATTGTGAAACAAGTTAAAATCCGGAAGCTCTTTTGTTAAGCCAAGGTTGGCCTCGAAAAATGATGCGATATTTCCGATATCTGTCCAATAGCCGCCGTACTGGTAACTGCATACCTTATGGTCTTTGATAGCAAACGGAATAATTTCTTTTCCAAAATCTTTTGCATCTTTCTTTTGTACTTCAAGGAGATCTAATAAAACTTCTTTCTTAAAAAGATAGATACCCATGGAGGCCAAATAGTTTCTACCCATTGATTGCATTTCTTCTTTCGTATCACTTACCCATTGCGGCAAAATGTCAAATCCTGGCTTTTCCACAAATGAAACAATGTTATTATCCTCATCAGATTTTAAAATTCCAAATTCTGTGGCTTCTTTTTCAGTTACAGGAATCGTAGCAATCGTAAGATCGGTGCCTTCTTTTGAATGTGTTCTAAACATATTTCCAAAATCCATTTGATAGAGTTGGTCGCCGGACAAAATAAGTACGTGATCGTACTCCACGTTTTCTAAATGTTTCAAAGATTGCCGTACCGCGTCCGCTGTGCCCTGGAACCATTCAGAGCTTTCAGGCGTTTGCTCAGCCGCTAATATATCAACGAAGCCACTGCTGAAATTGCTAAACTGGTAAGTGTTCTTTATATGCTTATTCAACGAAGCTGAATTATATTGAGTAAGCACGTATATCCTGTTGATATTGGAATTGATGCAGTTCGATATCGGAATATCCACCAAACGGTATTTCCCTGCGATGGGAACGGCAGGTTTACTTCTGTTTTGAGTAAGCGGGAACAACCGGGTACCAGCTCCCCCACCGAGTATCACTGCAATTACTGATTTGCTTATCCACATATTTGTTTGCATAGTTTTTATTTTTAAATTAAAATTAGGTGCTGTTTTTAGAATAAATAATGGTGAGTAAAAAGTGATCAGTGAAAAGTTATCAGTTATCAGTAAAAAATTATCAGCACTGAAGTTAATCAAAGAATTGTTAGCGGTTTTATCACTCATACCCCTGTCTTGTCCTGAAAAAAGTAGACACTATTACTATTACTACCTTTTTCTTTTTTTTGTTACTTTTTTTTCTTTTTTAGTTTCCACATTTTTTTGTTGATATCTTCTAAAACTATTAATTCTATTGA
>JBDTGD010000256.1:0-14836 GCA_039937595.1 Ginsengibacter sp.
ACTTTCAGTATCGGGTCTTCACACTCAGGATGCGCTATTACCTTTGCGCTTGGATGGCGCATTTTAAGTTTAGTAATCTTTTCAAGACTGAAAATCTCATGCACAATGCACGATCCATTCCAGAGAACCATATCTCTTCCTGTCTTTTTGATTAGATAAGCACCCAGGTTTTTATCCGGGGCAAATATAATTTTTTGCTCTTTTGGCAAACTGTTGATAATAGTTTCAGCATTAGAAGAGGTACAAATAATATCGCTTAAAGCTTTCATGCCGGCAGAACAATTGATATAAGTGATTACCAAATGATCAGGATATTTTTCCTTAAATTTTTGAAAAGCATCTGCAGGCGCCGAATCGGCGAGTGAACACCCGGCTTTTAAATCCGGCAATAAGACCTTCTTGTGTGGATTTAAAATTTTAGCCGTTTCCGCCATAAAATGAACGCCGGCAAAAACAATAATATCAGCATCGGTGTATGCGGCTTTCTGTGAAAGCGCAAGGCTATCGCCGATAAAATCGGCCACATCCTGTATGTCAGGTTCCTGGTAATAATGTGCAAGTATGACGGCATTTTTTTCTTTTTTTAAACGTTCGATTTCTGCGAAGAGGTCCAAGTTAACATCAATATTCAAATCGAGGAAACCTTTTTTTTCTAAATTCTTTTTCGCGGTTTCAATGTTGATATCTGCCATAGTATTTAGTATTAATACATTATTTATTTAAAGTCCTATTATTATTAGGGGTGTGGATTTGTGGAAATTTCAAATTATTGTGTTGAAGCAAAATTAAAACTAACTTTTTATCCACGGCAATTCACATTTTTATTAACACTTATTTTTCGGCGTAGATTCTCGCTTTTAATGTGGTTTTTAACATCCGTTGATAAAAAAAGAGGTTGATAAAAAAACGTCATATTTATTTTCAAAAGTTGTGAATTGAAATAGAACAAAATGTAAGTTCTTTTGCCCAAAACGAAATTCTCGTTAAAAAAACCGAACTTATTAGAATTTATTAAGAAAAATTTTTGTCGGATTGTCCCTTATCAACACAAAAAGGAAATTGTACACAACGTAATGAGGACAATAATATTGTGTGTTTTTAAAATTAAAAAAATTGATTTGAATTAAATTTATAAAAATCCCTGCCAGTGCTCATCTTAATAGGTTATCCACAGTTTGTTCCTATTCTATTTTACACTATTTTTGCCGCCTTATTTAAAATTCAAGAAAAAACAAATGTCAATAATTCAGACTATTCGTGAAAAAGGGGCTGTAATAGTGATTGCTCTTATCGGTATAAGCCTTGTCGCTTTTATATTAATGGACTCCATGAGCAGCAGACGCGGAGGCTCTTTATTTGGAGACAATAATACCACTACTATAGGAGTAGTAAATGGAGAAAAAATCCGGCTTGACGATTTTAATAATAAAGTAAAAGAGATTCAGCAGCAATATCCAAATGCAGGTGCTTCACAAAACAACCAGATAATGGAATCTGTTTGGAACCAAATGGTTGCAGAAAAAGTAGTCGATGGTCAGTTTAACAAATTGGGAATCACATTCACTCCCGATGAAATGAGTTCGATAATGTTTAGCCAGGACGCTCCCCAACAATTAAAACAAGCCTTTACAGATAAGCAAACAGGCCAATATGATATAGAGCAGGCAAAACAATGGTGGGCACAAACGAAGAAAAATAAAAATGAAGAGCAAAGAGACGCGATCATTTCCCAGGTAATAGACCCCATGCGCCTAAATAGCTTATATACCAAATACACTTCGATGATTGCAGCAAGCATCTATCAACCTAAATGGCTTGCCAAAGAAAAAACAGAAGAAAAGAATAATTTTGCAACTATATCTTATGTAGCCGTTCCATATACTGTAATAAGCGACAGTGCTGTAAAAGTTACTGACCAGGACATACAAACCTACGTGGATAACAATAAACTTAAATACAGACAGGAACCAGGTGTAAAGATTTCGTATGTAGCATTCAGTGCTGCGGCAAGCGCCTCCGATAGCGCTAAAATATTAAGCTCTTTAAAAGAATTGAAACCTCAATTTGAAGCGGATTCTAATGCTAAATTTTTTCTTGGAAGAAATTCTTCCTCAATGCCACTGTTTGATGGATATACGCCAAGGTCAAAGATTCAGATACCCAATAAGGATTCTATTATAGACTTACCAAACGGAGGAGTTTATGGTCCTTATCAAGACGGGAACAGCTATGTACTTGCAAAAAAGCTTGAAACAAAAATACTACCGGATAGCATCAAATGCCGTCATATATTAATTGGAACTATCGATCCACAAACGCAACAACCGACAATACCCGATAGTACCGCTCACAGAATCGTAGATAGCATCGCCCTCGCCATAAAAAATGGTGCTGATTTTAACGCTCTGGATCAAAAATATTCAACCGATGAGGCTGCCAAACAAACGCAGGGTGTGATGACATTTGACCTTACTACTATTCAGGGCGACGCTTTTTCAAAAGAGTTTGGAGATTTTTTATTGAATGATAAAGGAGAAACCAAACAGGTCGTAAAAACACAATACGGATGGCATTATATAGAAATATTAGATAAAATCAACCCGGAACCGGCATACAAGATTGCTTATATGGCCAAAGAAATAGTGCCAAGCGATGAAACGATTAATGCTGCGAATACAGCGGCTATCAAATTATCTGGCCTGGCTAAAGACGAAAAATCTTTTAATGATTATGTGGCTAAAAACGGTCTGAAAAAAGTGGATGTGCCTAATGTAATTCAAAGCAACGACTATCAGTTGGGTGCTTTGCAAGATGCACGAACCATAATAAAATGGGCAACTGACGCAAAAGAAGGTCAGGTCTCCGAACCGTATTCTATAAAAGATGATTACATCGTTGCCATCGTAGATAAAAGAATAAGAGAGGGTATTCCTGATGTAGCTACTGCCAGGCCAATGGTAGAAGGAATTATAATGAATAATAAAAAAGCAGACGAAATAAAAAAGAAACTAAATAATCCAACAAGTTTAGATGCTGCTGCAGCACCTTATCACTTGCAGGTGATGAATAGTGGAGCCGATTCTACACTTACATTCCAGGCAGAAATCATTAATGGTGTTGGGCATGAACCGAAGGTTGCAGGCGCTGCATTTAATAAAGATTACCAGTCTAAAGTATCTCCTGCTTTTGCCGGAAATTCGGGGGTTTTTGTAATTAAAGTAAACAGTATTGCTCCAAAAGTGACAGTATCACCAGAACTTGAAGCACTTCAAATGAGTGAAGAAAATTCTAAAGATACCCAGGCGGCCCTTAGCCAGTCATTTAGCGCATTGAAAAAAATAGCTGACATTAAAGATGACAGGAGCAAATTCTTTTAATAAATTTTAATAATTAACTTTTAAAAAAGCCATTATTTTTTGATGGCTTTTTTATTTAATAAAAACTAAAATAAGTCTTATTTGTTATTTTACTTCTATGAGGTTGTCGATTTTTAAAAACAACACATTATTTAAAAGGAACAGCGATTTTGTAACTTTACATAAATATTAGAAAAAAGTATGGAAGAGGCAATTATAAATAAAGTGGCTCAAAGTGGGTTGGTAACGCTTGACCTTGAAAAATTTTACCCTGACGAGGAAATAAAAGTGTTTGACCTTAAGGACTATTTATTCATGGAGCTTATTTTAAAAGAGAAGGATTATCGGGAAGCATTAAAAAATGTAGATTGGAGTATTTACGAAAGCAAAATAGTTGCTATTTGTTGTTCTACTGATGCTATTATCCCTCTTTGGGCTTATATGCTGGCTGTTGCTTATCTTGAGCCCGTTGCGAAGGACATTATTTTTGGAAAGGAAGCGGAGGTGTTGGATATTTTATTTTTAAAAAACATATTGAAAATAGACGCGAAGGAATTTGAGGGAAAAAGAATAGTGGTAAAAGGGTGTGGCGACAAAAAAGTTCCTGAATCCGCGTACATAGAAATTACAAAAATTTTACGCCCGGTAGTAAAGAGTATCATGTTTGGCGAGCCTTGCAGTACGGTTCCTATTTACAAAGCCGCAAAACTTGTCTGACCGTACCGATCTGACAAGTTTTGGGGTGAAAATATTCAAAAAGAAATTGCATTTTTGACCATAACTGTTTTATCAGACGATGAACGTCAGATAAAAATAAGCCGTCAAATAAAGAATTAAAACCAACCTCTTTTTTTAAATATCCAAATCATCCATAAGGGAATAAGAAACATTAGTCCAACAGCGATAAAAAAGCCATAGGGATTATGAAGCCATGGTATCCGGTTAAAATTCATTCCGAAAATTCCTCCAATAACGGTAGCCGGAGCCAGCAGGCATGTAACTACGGCCATCACCTTCATCACTTCATTCATTTTTAGATTTACATTGCTGAGATAGAGATCCTGGAGGTTTATCATCATGTCGCGATAGTTTTCCGCTAACTCGTTGGCCTGTATAATATGGTCATAGATATCTTTAAAATATTTTTCAGTTTTGTCTTCTATCAGCTCACAATCGCTGCGCAAAATGCCATTAATCATTTCGCGCACAGGAGAAATATTTCTTTTTAAAAAAATCATCTCTTTACGAAGCATGTTGATCTTGGCAAGTGTTTGCGTATCCGGCCTGTTGGTAATGTCTTCTTCCAGGTCTTCTATTTTTTCGCCTAATTGTTCCATAATCACAAAGTAACTATCCACGATCATATCTATCAGTGAATAAAATAGATAATCCGCATTACTTTGCCTTAATTTACTTCCTGCGGCTTTTATTTTTTCTCTTAGAGGATTGAACACATCCCGTGAAGCGTCTTCCTGGAAGCTGATTACAAAATTGTAACCTAAAACAATACTTATTTGTTCGCTTTCCACAGAAAGATTTTCTACATTGAAATAAAGCATATTTAGAAGGCAATACAATAAATTGTTTAACTCATCCATTTTCGGACGTTGTCCCGAACTGAAAATGTCTTCGGCAATAAGAGGATGAATGCCAAAATGGTTGCAAATTGTATCTATATCTTCCTTTTTCAGGCCATCAAAGTTGATCCATGAAATATTAGAAGATGAAAGGTATTTATAGGAATCTTCCACATTTTCCAAGTGCTCTAGCTTGACTTCAGCGTTATTGTAATCATACACCGAAATCAAAGTTTTCGCAGGCTCTTTTCTTGACGGCGCAATCGTTGGATTCACCTGCAAAACTCTTTTGGTGGCCAGGATTTCAAAAGGTTTAAGTAACGATAAGTACCTTTTGTTTCTCATAAAAAAAATTTAATGAAGTTATTTTTTTACAGTTTTTTTGGAGCCTGATTTTATATTGAGAGAGTCAGGTTTAATTGCCTTAATGGGCAGATCGCTTGTCCATATATCGCGATACATTTTCCAGTTGCCGGATTCCTGTTTCCAGAGCACAATATATTTTCCCTTATCCAGTTGATTTTTTTTCTTGTCGGAAATCTGGTAGGTTCCTTCTTCAACTAAAATAGTGCTGTCGCCCCATACTTTTACAGTTTTCAAATCAAAATCTGAAATTCCTTTTTGCATGGTTTGAGAAAAATAATTTATGATATTTTTTCTTCCTTTGATAGTGGGATGGTGAGGCGCCATTAGCCCGGCATCAGTTGTATAACAGTCAGCAACTTCAGCAGAATCGCCAGCTTCAAAGGATTTCATAAAGTGCTGATTGCTTTGTAAAATAGAAGCCTCTCCCTGTTTTATATCAAACGCAGAAGCTGATTGTTCTATTTCAAGCTTATCCTGTTCATTACATGAAAATAAAAGGAAAGATAAAAATGAGTAACAAAGAAAGCGTTTAATTAAAAGCATATTGATTATGTGATTTTAAGCCGACACGGGCTAAAGATAAAATGAACACCTTTAAAAATTATATAATTTTTTCGCTCTTTCATAATCTTCCGGAGTATCGATAGATAACGGATTTTCATCTGTAACGGCCATTTTAATTTTAATCCCGTTTTCAAGATAACGAAGTTGCTCCAGCTTTTCAGCAGACTCAAGCGGAGTTATTTCCCATTTGGTAAAGTTCATCAATGCTTTTTTTCGATAAGCGTAAATGCCGATGTGTTTATAATAAACCGGCTTAATATTTTTATCCCTTTGAAAAGGAATCACACTTCTTGAAAATAGCAAAGCATTACTGTTTTTATCCACCACCACTTTTACATGATTAGGATTATTAATTATTTGTTCGTCTGCTGTTGTAAACATCAGCGAAGCTACCTGGGTTTTTTCCTCGTGATCATTTTTAAAAGCGTTTAATAAATTTTCGAGCAACTCTTTCTTTACAAAAGGTTCATCTCCCTGAACGTTCACAATTATGTCCACGTCGGTGCCTGCAACTGCTTCCGCAATGCGATCGCTGCCGCATTCGTGCTCTTTTTTGCTCATAACAGCGTAACCGCCATTTTGCACAATTTCATTAAAAATAATGTCACTGTCAGTAACTACAATCACTTCATCAAACAAAAGAGTGGCTACAGTATTTTCATAAGTATGCCTGATGATTGTTTTATCGCCAAGGGGCCGCATTAGTTTCGCAGGAAAACGTGTGGCGGCATAACGGGCAGGGATAAACGCAATTGTTTTCATTGTTTGTGTATTTTTTTTAATTTAAATTTTCTTCCTGGTAAGACTCCAAATCATTATTTAAACTTTCAGGAAGGGTTTCACTTTCGTATTTGCAGGTGGAGCATTGATAAACATTTTCGGGCGAAATAGCATAGCTTCCAAAAAGCCAACTCAATAACACTGTGACCAGGTTTTTGGTGGTTTTTTTAGGAACAAGTTCGATGGTATGGTTTCCGCATTGAGGGCACACAGCGCTTTTCATATAAGCTTCATCAAAGATGCGCAACAATTCAATGGCCTCTTGTTCGTCTTCTTTTTTTACAATCAGTTTAATGCCGCCCACCGCGTTGGACAGAATAGGATCTACCGTAACAGTAAACTCATCTTTTAAAAAACACACTATTCCTCCACTTCGCAGTTTGGTAAGCATCAGGTGCGCTGAAAAATTGTTTTGAAAAGAGCGTATAGTAACGAAATTCATTTGGCTGAAAAAAGATAATTCACTTAAAAATACATTAATAATTAGTGCAAAAGTATTTAATAAAAAAAGGAGCTGCCAAATGCAAACTCCTTAAAATTATAATGATAAAAAATCAAATCAACTATTTAACATCAGTGGCATCACCAACATTAACAGCTCTTCATTTTCATTCTGTTCGGTTGGTTTGATAATGCCCGCTTTTGAAGGGGTACTTAGTTCAATCACTACCTCTGTAGTATCGGCAGCGCTTAACATTTCGATTAAAAATTTAGCGTTGAAAGCTATTTGAAGGTCTTCGCCATCATATTGACAACTCATGCGTTCGTTGCCTTCGAAGCTAAAATCAACGTCCTGGGCGGCAAGTTGCAATTCGCTTCCGCTAATGGTAATAGCTACCTGGTTGGTACTTTTATTGCTGAAAACATTTACTCTGCGCAGGGCATTTTGAAAATCATTTTTGTTGACGGTGAGTTTGTAGGGATTATCTGCAGGTATTACCACTTTATAATCAGGAAATCTCGCGTCAATTAACCGGCAAACCAATTCTGTGCCGGCAAGCTTTACAAATAAATGATTGCTGCTATAAGACACATTTAATTCTTCATTCGTATTGGGTAAAACATTTTTTAATAAATTGAGTGGTTTTTTGGGAACCACAAAAGAGGCATTTTCAGGACATTCTATATCAGTTCTTGAAAATTTCACCAGCCGATGTGCATCAGTGGCTACCGTCCTTAATCCTGCGGGAGTAAGTTCAAAGAAAATGCCGGTCATTGCCGGCCGCAATTCATCAGAACTTGTGGCAAAAATACATTTATTGATAGCAGTAACGAGTGCTGATGAAGGCATTGTAAAAGAATTAGAAGTTTCTGCCTCAGGATCTTTTGGAAAATTATCCGGATTTTCGCCCATCACCTTGTACTTTCCGTTGTCGCTTGTAATTTCTACACTATAGTTTTTATCAATATTAAATGTAAGCGGTTGCTCCGGTAGATTTTTTAAAGAATCCAGGAGAATTTTCGCGGGAATGCATATTTTGCCACTGTCTTTGGCTTCTATATCCATGTGAATCTTCATCACGGTTTCCAGGTCTGTAGCTACAATTGTAAGTTTATTTTTTTCTATTTCAAAAAGAAAATCTTCAAGGATAGGCAAAACGGTATTGGCGCTAATAACTCCGCTTATTTGTTGAACGTGTTTTAATAATTGGGTTGAGGAAACGATGAACTTCATATAAGAATGTTTAATGCCAAAGATAAAAGATTCAAATTAATGAAAAGAAATAAAATACATAATAATTGCCAAGGAGAAGAGAAACAGCAAAAGAGCATTTTTACAGCAAAAGAGTTTTAAAAAAAATTTTGAAATTATTAAGCGCCATTCTGTTTCCTGATCTCTCTTTTATAAAGAAAGAAATTACTAACAGTAAATACGATCCACAAAACCAGCATCAAAGCCCGGATCCAAATTGCGGAACTGTTGTTTTGAGAAATAGCCTCATTCAAGGTAAAAATTCCGGAAATAATCAGTAATATGCCAATTATAAAAATAAACAGGTACCAACGGCTTCTTTTCATTTTTTATATTTAAGTTCTAAAATAATCTTTTGCTTAAAGATAATGTTTTGAAAAAACACTACCAATCCTTTATGAATGATTAACGCTATTTTTGTATTAATATAAAAACTTATGGAAATTAAAAATCAAAGAATAGCCTTGCTGGTAGATGGTGATAATGCACAATCAAGAATGATGGACCTTATACTGGAGGAGGCTTCCAAATACGGAAAGGTGACTATTAGAAGAGTATATGGAGACTGGACTACACAACACATGAATCACTGGAAAAGCCTGCTCAATGAAATGGCTTTTAATCCCATTCAGAAGTTTTCCTACACCACCGGAAAAAATTCTACTGACAGCGCTTTAATCATAGATGCTATGGATATTTTACATGCCGGACTGGTAGATGGTTTTTGTATCGTATCGAGCGATAGCGATTATACGGGACTGGCAAAACGCATTCGTGAAGCCGGCATTTTTGTAATGGGTATTGGTGAACAAAAAACGCCAAACGCTTTTGTGAAATCCTGTGAAATATTTACGTATGTAGAGAACCTGGAGCCAAAAACTGAAGCTCCTGAAAAGAAAGAAGCTCAAAAGAAAAAGAAGGAAAAAACGTCTTCAAATGTTAATTCCACGCTGATCAATAAGGCTTATGACATGAGTATTAATGAAAGCAATGAAGCTCATATTTCTACCATGGGGATTAATCTTCGGAAACTTGATCCCAGCTTCGATGTTCGTACTTATGGTTGCAAAACACTCACACAATTTTTCTCAAAACTCCCAGGTTTTATAGTAGTTGATAATGTGGTTAATGGATTGAATAATCCCCTGATAAAAAGGAAATAAGAAACTGCGATAATTGCCTGCCTTTGCCGGTAGGGAGGTTCGTTTACTGTCTCTTGCTTTTGGGAATATCTTTTTTGTCAGGAAGCGGAGCATTATCTTTCCAATCCCACAAATACCTGCTGGCGTAGGTGCGGTAAGGTCGCCATTTTAATGAGATTTTTTCTATTTCTTTCTGCAATAATTTTTTATCGGTCTCTTTAAGATTGTACAATTTAATGACACCCTGCTTTAATCCCAGGTCGTCTAATGCAAAAACATCTTCGCGCCCAAGTGTAAACATCAGGATCATTTCCACGGTCCACTTTCCCACACCTTTTATTTGCGTTAGCAATTCAATGATTTCGTCGTTGTCCATTTTATGCAATTGCGCGTCGGTGATTTTGTGATCAATAAAAAATCTGCAAACGTTATGGACATAGGAAGCTTTCGCATTTGAAAAACCAATACTTCTAAATGTTTCCACAGGGGTTTCTAAAATCTGCTTTATGGTTGGTTCCTTATCATTATAAAGCGCAAGAAATCTTTTATACAAAACCTTTGCGACGGTAGTGCTCAATTGCTGGCTCAATATTGAGGAACATAAACGCAGATACACCTTATTTCTTTTCTCTAAAACAAAGGTCTCCTGAGATTCTATCAGCTTTTTGAGCTTTTTATCTTTTGATAAATGAAGAATATGATTCATGAAAATTTATTGGTAAAAAATACATGTGTTTAAAATACTGGCTATAATTTTTTAGGAAATAGTTTCACCTTCTGAATCTGAAAAAATTACGGGTGTTTCATCAAATTCATTTCGATAAATTTTTATTAACACGATAAAATAGCTTATCAGAAGAGGTCCAAAAATTAAACCGAGAAAACCAAAAATGCTAATCCCTACTATCACGCCGAAAATGGTAATGAGAGGATGTACATCTCCTATTTTGCGAAGCAAAGTGATGCGGGCTACATAATCTATATTTCCGATAATGGCCACAGAATAGATGCCTAACCCAATGCCCTGCCACGTATTGCCCGATGCAAGAAGGTAAATTATTAGTGGAATCCATACCAACCCGGTACCAATTATTGGTATTAGAGAAGCGACTCCAGTGAGAAATGCCCAAACCGCGACTTCGTTAATACCAAAAATATAATATCCCAAAGCCCCTACCAGCCCCTGGATGACCGCCAGCAAAGGAATTCCGATAGCATTTGCTCTTATCATTAGTTCGGTTTCTGAACTTAGCATGTCACGATTTACATTTTTTAAAGGAATAAAATCATTCAAATACTTTTCCATTGTCCTGCCATGAATCAGCATATAATACAACACAAAAAACATGAGAAGCAGGTTGGTGATGAAATTAGCGGTGCCTGTCAACAGTAACGGAATTTTAGTGGCGAGATTTTTAGTAGCATTTTGCAGGTTGTCACTATTGACCAATTCAATTCCCGTAGCCTCATGTATTTTTTTTGAAAAGGATTTCACAGCCACTATCAGCTGTACCGGATCGTTGAAGAGCGCTTCCAACTTTGGAACCAGCATAACCACTGCAAAATAAACAGGAAGACAAATGATAATAGTATATCCTAAAATGTAAAGGAACGCAGTCCAGCCCGGCCGCCATTTCTTTGTTTCCAATAAATAGAAATAAGATTTTTTACTTAAAATATATAATGTTACAGAACCCAAAACCCCGGGTAAAAAACTGAAAAAATTATTCAGAATTAATATTCCGATGATGATGATGATACCTAATAAAATAATTTGACGCAGGCGATTATTAAAAGTATTCATTGAATAAAAATACTAAGAAAAATGTAATGATTTAAAATGGGGAGTTGTTATAAATTATAATCTTCGCTTGTAATTTGATAATTCGAAAATGATATTTTTCTGAAATTAAAATAAGAAGAATTAATCTTTCCAAACTGACAATCCTTCGCTGCAATTAGCGCAGATATCAATGTTTTTACGGCTTTTGGTAATATCTTTACGGAACTTTTTGTAGTTATCGTTGTGCCATATTTCTTTAAAAGATTGCTTTTTTAAATCGCCGAGCCTGTGTGTGGCGTCTTTATCAAAGCAGCATGGCACCACCATCCCGTCCCAGGTAATCACATTGGCTTGCCACAATTTCCAGCAGTGGTTTTGTAACTTATTTTTTGCGGTATGTTTTCCTTCCTTATCTTTCTTATACCTGCTGTATTTTTCATTTTCAGGAATTAATTGATTGGGATCATTCTTATAATCATATACCTGGGCTGTTTTAAAACGTACTTCATCTACACCAACTTCTTCAGCCAGTTTTTTTACATCTTCTATTTGGTGTTCGTTGGGTTTCACTACAAGGAACTGAAAAAAAACGAAAGGTGTTTTACTCTTCAGTTCTTTTTTCCATTTTACAATATTTCTTGCACCCTCAATTACTTTATTGATATCGCCTTCTCTCCGGTATTGTTGATATACTTCCTGGGTAGTGCCATCAAGCGAAATAATCAATCGATCTAAACCACTTTCTACTGTTTTTTTTGCTATTTCATCTGTCAGAAAATGTCCGTTGGTGGAAGTAGCAGTGTACAAGCCTTTCGACGATGCATAAGAAACCATTTCCAAAAAGTTTTTATTGAGATAAGGTTCGCCCTGGAAATAAAATATCAGGTAAAGAATATCTTTATAAATATCATCAATGGTTTGAAAGAAAAAATCCTTTTTAAGCATGCCCCGCGGACGTGTAAATTCCCTTAATCCGCTTGGACATTCAGGGCATTTGAGATTGCAGGATGTAGTCGGCTCAAAAGAAATGGAAATGGGCAAACCCCATTGCACCGGCTTTTTTAATAAACGAGTGATATAATAACTTGAATACACCTTTGAAGCATTCCACAATCTTCTTATCGTAAGTTTAGATAAAAAATTGAGGCTATCATTATAATTTACCTTTGGCATGTGGCCAAAGGTAATACCTAAACGCCGGACTGGTTATAACGAATTTAACGAAACAGAATTATCCATTTTGTCTTTTAGCGAAGAATCAATAGTTGCTAATTGAATCAAAGGTGGCTCTTCGAAATTCAAATGCTTTTTCAAAAAATTATCGTAATTCGCGGCAACTACATTCAGTGCTATAAACCTCATCACAAAAAGCCTCGTTTCTGTAGGCAAATATTTTTTAATATCCCAGAAAGTTGCGTTTCGTTTGCCGGATTTTTTAATATCTGAAGCCACGCGTCCCGGGCCGCAATTAAAAGAAGCTACTGTCAGCAGAAGATCTCCATCAAAATAGTCGAGCTGGTCGCGTAAAAATTTTGCAGCCGCTACGGTTGATTTGGTGAAATTTCTCCTTTCGTCATATTTTCCTCCTGTCTGCAAGCCGTATTCTCCGGCAAGCTCGCGCATGAATTGCCAATAACCCACAGCGCCGGCCCTTGATACCGCATTACCATTAAAATTAGATTCAAGGGCAGGAAGCATCTGCAACTCATCAGGAACATCATATTTATCAAAAATAGCTACCGCTTTGGGAAAAAAGCTTTTGCCTTTATGAAACATATGAATAATATATTCTCTTTCGCTTCTTGAGTAATGCTTAACATAATCTTTGCTTTTATCGCGGTCTTCTTCAAGACTTAGGGGATAAACAACCCTTTCAGGATTTCTCACGAGGGTTTTTTCAAAATGAACCTTGTTTGAGATGGTGTCAGCATAAAACGAACCTTGGGTTGTTCTACTTTCAAAACCAAACAGGTTCTTTGCTGAAGTGCTAAAGCCAATTATAAAAAAGATTATAATCAACGTTAATAAGCTCTTTGATTGAATACTTTTCATAAAGAATTTTTTTTCGTCAAAAATTTATTTCACGTTATTACATAACGCCGGTTTCCAGAATATGCCGGTTTTCAAAGATTTGGGATTAGGTGATTAGGATTTATATCAAAAAAAAAGTATGAACTTTAATTTTGTCTGCCTTATAATGCAAAAAGTGTGCAAACTTAATGTTCAAAACGCTAAGATGCAAGTTTTGGCTTTTAAATGAATGTCTAAATAAAGCTATGGGAAAATTTTTAATCTACCTAATATTCTTATATTCAAATGCTTACGACCAGTATATAGGAGCAAATATTAATATCATAAAAGAATCAAAAGAAATTTATTTTTCAGGAAAACGGCCCTTTTCAGCCAATGAAAACAAAGAAAAAAGACCGGAAGCATCTGAAAATTTTGATGTAAGATATTACAGATGCCAATGGAAAACAGATCCGGCAGTACGCTATATTGAGGGAATGGTATCCTCTTTTTTTGTAATAACTAGTGATGCCAGTTTCATTGTCTATGATCTTTCCGACTCATTAAAGGTTGATAGTGTAAAAGAAAAAAATAACTTTCTCTCTTTTACACATCATGACAATAGGTTAAAAATTAATTTTAACAACCCGGTATCAAAAGGGACTTTCGATTCAATTACTGTCTTTTACCAGGGAGTTCCGCCTAATAACGATTTTGGCTCCTTTATAAATTCCACTCATGATAATATTCCGGTAATGTGCACATTGAGCGAACCTTATGGCAGCCGGGATTGGTGGCCGTGTAAAAACGGATTGGATGATAAAGCGGATTCCATTGATGTATATATTACTACACCTGCACAATATACTGCTGTGTCTAATTGCCTGCGCCAACGTGAAATTATTGAAGGCCCCAATAAAATTACTCATTGGAAACACCGCTATCCGATTGCTTCTTATCTCGTGTGTATGGCGATAACTAATTATTCGGAATTTATAAATCATGTTCAACTAGGAAATACGAATTTACTGATGCAAACCTCTTGTTATCCTGAAAACCTTGACTTATTTAAAAATAATACACCTCTCGTTTTAGATGAATTAAAATATTACAGTAACATTTTTGGACCATATCCCTTTATAAAAGAAAAATGTGGGCAATTGCAGTTTGGCTGGGGCGGTGGCGAGGAACACCAGACGTCTTCTTTTATTGTGAACCCTGATGAAGCGTTAATGGCGCATGAGCTGGCTCACCAATGGTTTGGCGACAGAGTAACCTGCGGCTCATGGCAGGATATATGGCTTAATGAAGGGTTTGCGACACACCTTGCGAGTATGTATATGGAGAATAAGTATCCACTAACAGTTATCGATACACGAAAAATAGAAATTGACAAAATAACTTCTTTTATGTGAAACGCATTTTCGACGCAAGGCTTACGTACACAAAAGGGTCGCATCTTTTGTATATGCTCAGATGGATATTGGGTGATAGTGTTGTTTTCAGAGGAATGAGAAATTATTTAAATGATTCATCCCTGAGCTATGGTTTTGCCAACACAAAGG
>JBDTGD010000257.1:0-2099 GCA_039937595.1 Ginsengibacter sp.
TTTTTGAGTTTTGCGATATGATGCTGGATGAACAACAATATACCGGCGAAGACATTCATAAATACATTCCTTTTATAGAAAGCTGTTTGCAATTTTTTGATGAGCATTATCAATACTTAGCCAGGCATAGAGGAACTCATGCGCTTACAGAAAATGGAAAACTCATTTTGTATCCGGGCTCAGGCGCGGAAACTTTTAAAATGGCGTATAATTCTTCATCTACTATTGCGGCTTTACAGACTATCACAAAACGTTTATTAAAATTGCCTGCTGGTTATGCAACCCGGGAAAAAAGAAATAAGTGGGAAGAATTTTTAAACCGCATTCCGGAAATCAGCTATGAGTCTTTCGACGGCCATACTACTATTGCGCCAGCACATTCCTGGGAAAGGATCAATAATGTAGAGTCGCCACAATTATATCCTGTTTATCCCTGGGGGATTTTTGGTATTGGCAAACCCGGTTTGGATACGGCGCTTAATACTTATAAATATGATACCAATGCAGTTAAATTCAGAAGTTACGTTGGCTGGAAACAGGATAATATTTTTGCAGCACGTCTTGGTTTAACGGAAGATGCGTGGCATTTGACATCGTTAAAATTAAGAAATTCAGGAAGACGTTTTCCTGCTTTCTGGGGGCCGGGATTTGATTGGGTACCCGATCATAACTGGGGAGGAAGCGGCATGATAGGTGTACAGGAAATGCTGATGCAGACAGATGATAAACGGATTCTTTTATTTCCTGCGTGGCCAAAGAATATTAATGTACATTTCAAACTGCATGCGCCTTACAATACCACGGTGGAAGCTCAATTAAAGGATGGCAAAATGGTAATGCTCAAAGTTTCACCTGAAGAAAGAAAAAAAGACGTTGAGTTATTTTTGAAATAATAGATATCGACAAAAAATAACCCCGGCCATAAACCGGGGCTATTACACTACCAAATAAATATGAAAAGAAACACTAAGAAGCTTTTTTAGTTTGCATGGGAACCTGCGTTGGAGCTTTTTGAATATCAGGCTGCCTTGTTGATTCTGTTTCTTCTGTTTCCGCATTTTCAACAGTAAGCTGAGGCCTGCGCATATTCAATTTACCATTGTATTGAGCGCCCAATTCTATTTCTAGCGTATCTGTAGAAATATCTCCGTTGATAAGGCCTGTCCTTTTGATTTCAAGTTGAGTTGATTTTACATTTCCTTTAATCGTACCATAAATAATGGCTGATTTGGTGTTTATGTCGCCTTCTATATTTCCTTTTTCGCCTAAAATCACACCACTTTCTACGTGGACATTACCGATGATTTTTCCTTCGATCCTTATTACCGAGGCGCCTCTTACTTCACCTATGAAGACGAAGCCTTCGCCAATGATGGTCGAGATTTCATTTTGACTGATTTCTAAAGATTGTTGTGGGTTTTTGTTTTTGCTGTTGAACATAAAAATTAATTGAGGGTTAAAAATGATTGAGGGTTTATTTTTTCGCCATAACGATGGATTTCGTAATGTAAATGAGGCCCGGTAGAACGCCCGGTTGATCCTACTCTTCCAATTTGTTCGCCGATGTTTACTTGCTGGCCAACTTGTACAAGTATTTTGGATAAATGGCCATAAAGTGTTTCGAAGCCATTTCCGTGTTTAATCATAATACAGTTTCCAAAACCTCCGCGAAGTCCTGCAAATTCTACGGTTCCTCTTGCCATTGCTTTTACCGGAGAGCCAAAAGGAGCCGCGATGTCAAGGCCTTTATGAGTTTCTACGTTTGCCCCTCCGAAAGGATTTTCACGATGGCCGAAAGTAGATGTTATTTTTCCATTGTAGGGCATTCCTAATGGAATGTAAGCAATATTATAAGCTACCTTTTTTAGGTAGGTGTCATAAAAATCACTTATTTCATCGGTGGAAATGATATCGTCATCCGCTTCTCCACCTTCAGGCCCTTTAAAGGTCGGTTTGATGCCCCTGGCTTTTAAATAATTATTAATGGTGGATAAGTCTTTATCAATGTTTGAAAACTTCTTGCGTACCGCGCTTGTATCTACTTTTTCTATTACTGTCTGTAATGTGTCAACCCGATGGGTAAGAACAACCTGGGTTTT
>JBDTGD010000258.1:0-5038 GCA_039937595.1 Ginsengibacter sp.
CTTCCGCATCGTCTAACTTTCTATAGAAACTTTCCTTCATTTATTGATAACAGTAAAACAATAAATACCTGTGATTTTTATTTTGATAAAAGGCGGCAATTGGAATAAAACCACCTCTTCGATGGCTGGCAGGAGATATCTTTTTTGGCGCTTAGTTCTTTATCTTTATCATTAAGAATAGAAACATATAATCGCTATCAATAAATTTACACAATGGATAATACAAAGAAAAGCAACGATATAAACCGGCTTGAGTTTTTAATAAAATCAGGTCTTTTTGTGGCAGGAGTAACACTGCTGCCTCGTTTTTTGAGCGCAAGTCCCGGAGATGAGAAATATAATAGTAATGCCTTTGCTGCAAAAATATCAGGTTACCAAATTGTTATTCCGTCTCAGGCTGATGCACTCGAGAAACAAGCTGCACAACAACTTCAGCAGTATTTATCCAAAATAACTGCCAAAGAAATTAGTGTTGTTGCCGAAGGTGAATATAAGGGGAAAAAGGCTATCTATGTTGGAAAAACGGATTATACCAATACGCAGAAAATTGATTTTACAAAGATAGCAGGAGATGGGTATGTCTATAAATCCGCTGGCAAAAATTTAATTATAGTCGGGGGAAATAAAAAGGGTGTTCTTTATGGTGTTTACGATTTTTTAGAAGGATTCGGTGTTAGGAAACTAGCGCCTGATTATGTCTATATCCCACAAGTAAAAGAAAGTAACCTTGCGAAATTGGATAGGTCATTTAGCCCGTCAATCACCTATCGCACTACATCCTATGGACAGATGGGCGACCAGGAATATAATGACTGGAACAAACTTTCATCAAGAAGTGACTGGGGATTATTTGTCCATACGTTTGCTACACTGATGCCTACTGAGCAATACGGGAAAACCCATCCGGAGTACTATTCCTTGATAAACGGGGTGCGACAGCCGGCTACGCAATTGTGCTTATCAAACCAGGAAGTCGCAGATGTAGTGATAGCTAACCTCAAAAAGAAAATCGAAGAGAATCCTGCTGCTACATATTGGTCAGTTAGTCAGAATGATAACGATCAATATTGCCGTTGTGATAATTGTAAAGCATTAAATGAAAAATATGGCGGCGTGCCAAGCGGCTCTATTATTTATTTCGTCAACAAAGTAGCTAAGGCTATTCCTGATAAAATTATTTCGACACTGGCATATTGGTATTCACGTAAGGCGCCACAAAATATCAGCATTGAACCTAATGTCAATATCATGCTTTGTAATATCGAGAGCACAAGACAAGCTCCGGTTTACGAAACTGATCCTGCATTCTCAAAAGATTTAAAGGATTGGGGCGCCCTGACAAAAGATATCCTGATATGGGATTATAACATTCAGTTTACCAATTATTTTAGCCCGTTTCCAAACCTTTATACCTTAAAGCCGAACGTGAAGTTTTATACCGACAATCATGTGAACGCTTTATTTATGCAGGCAAATGACGAGCCTGCGGCTGAAATGGCATTATTGCGTAGCTATATGATCTGTAAGTTAATGTGGAGGCCGGAAACCGATGAAAAAGTGATCATAAATGAATTTCTAACTGATTACTATGGCGCTGCCGGATCAGATATTCATAGCTATATTGATAGTATGCAACAATCTTTGGTAAAAAGCGGCATGAAGCTAAATATTTTTGGTGGCCCTATTGATGCAAAAGAGGGGTATTTGTCGGCGGAGATGATGACGCGTTACAAGGAACTTTTTGATAATGCAGAAAAAGCGGTCAACAACGATCCTGAATTATTGCGACGGGTGCAGGTAGCCCGTTTGCCTATCATGTATGCTGCGATACAGATCGGCAGAACGGAAATAAATACACCAAGAAGTTTGTATCAGCGTGATGCTAATGGCATCGTAACCGGTAAGCCCGAAATGATAGCGCTAGTGAATCAATTTGTCGAAGGCTGCTTGCGCGAAAAAGTGAAACTCATAAGGGAACGAAGCGGCAGCCCGGAACATTTCCTCGCCGCCTACAATCGCATATTTACCAACATGAAAGCAACCGGCAAGGATAAAGCATTTAAGAAAAATATCACGCCCATCACAAATCCTGGTACTAAATCCAAAGGTGTGGGAAGCCTTACTGACGGGGTGTTTGCATCTTACGAATCATGGCAGTCTCCTGATCCTAATTGGGTTTATTATACCGGAAGTCATATGGATTTCATACTTGATCTTGGCGAAGTGATGACGGTTAATAGTTTAAATATGGATTTTCTAAATCCCCAGGCCCAACCCGACTGGCATTTAATGGCATTGCCAAAATACGTGAGTTATGCAACATCAACAGATGGGGAAAAATATGGTGAACCTATCCTGGTAAATAACCCGAATAATCCTAATCCGGTAGAAAATCCTGGTATCAGTAAAATTTCCATTCATTCATTTAAAACAAATCTGAGCGGTTCTGCACGCTATATAAAAGTTCACGCAGAAAGCCTGCTGACGGCGCCTTCATGGCATATCCGTGCCGGACAACCGATGTCGATTTATACCGATGAGATTGTGGTAAGCTAAATTTTATAGGACGATTACATAAATTAAAGTTGACAATCTCTCAGACTTTAACTCATTATGGAGTGGATTCAGGATTCTTATTTTTTCTTCAAAAATATTTTTTACGCCAATAAATTTTTTAACCAGACATCATCCAAACCTGATCTTATCAATAGCTTACAAAATGTTGTTTCTATTTTCGTTCATACTTCCGCGTTATACTTCTTCGTTTGCAGTAAACGGGTAAATAAGTAGGATTTCCTGTGTATTTTTAATACTTATTTTTTCTTTTTCAGCGAGGCACGTATTCCTTTAACGTAATCTATGGTTACTTCGGCAATATCTGCAATTTGAACATCTGTAAGCGCAAGTTTTAAAATAAGGTTACGCACAACTTCTGCCTTACCTTCTGCTCTACCTTCTGCAATACCCTTATCTTTTGCAGTCTTAAGTATAGAGTATGCATCCCATTTATCTTTAAGATTTTTTTCGTACAACATATATTCCTCCTTTTTTAAATTAGCTACTTCAGAAATGTGAAACAATTTCTGAAATATTTTCTTATTCAAAATTACCGGAATTTTTTGAAATTTCCACATATTGCGCAGCACGTACATCCAGCGTTCCAGGTCTGTTTTTATTTCATTTTCTTTTAGATCAAAATTCGGCAGCTCTATAAATATGAAACCCAATTTGTTGTAAAAGGTCTTGCCGGTTTCCTCTTCCGCCAGTCTTACCCTATGCAGGTATTTATCCGTTGGCGTATGGTCAAAATTAAAATCCATCAGCCCAATAAAATACACTTCCTTCAGTTCATAGTTCCAATCCTTCTTGCCTTTAGGTCCCTGCTCATGCAACTTCCCGGAAGTATAAAAAACAGCCCTGTCGGTAAAATACTTCTGCTCCGCCCGCTGCATTTCAATGATAAAGGTTTCTCCATCGGCGCCGGTGCAGGTAAGGTCGAAAATCATTTTGCGGTAGTGGCGGGCCAGGCCGTTGTTTTCCTGTGGGTTATACTCAAGGTCTTTTATTACTTTTCGGCCTTTGAACAGTTCGTTTAGAAAAGCAATCAACAGGTCTTTATTAGGCTCTGAACCGAATATTTTTTTGAAACCAAAATCGGTAAGCGGGTCAATATACCTGCCTATCGAAACAGTCGTTTCTTTTTTCTTTTTTGCCATAACCAAACATATGAATTCATTTAAAACACCATAATCGTGTTTTTGAAAAATAGGAAAGTTGCTTGTAAAAAATTTGGACCGATTTTATTTTTTGCTTTTAATATCTACAAGTGTTTTAGCGGCAAGGAAGATTGATAAAAATAAAACCGGCAACAAGATTGTTATTCTGAGTTTCATAAGTTCTATTCTTTTTTGAATGTTTGAATCCTAAATATTTTTGAATATATCTTACTGCGCCAGCTGGGGGAGATTAAATACATTCGCGGTAAATCAACAAATAATCTGGATTTTCATTTTCCTCAAAACGATTTGCATAGTATCTGTGTATATAAAGATCTATCAATAAGAATTATTGTCTCAATCCATGTCAGGCCGCTAATGTCTGTAAGGGTTGATTCATCATTTTACTCCTTCCCACCATTTTGAAAACTTCTGGGAACTGTCCTTCAGGTTTATCGGCTCTCCAATCATTGGAGTAGCCAGGGTTAGATTTGCCTGGTTATTTAATTCGGTGATTTTTTTCAATGGTTCATCCCAGGAATGAAGAGACAGCGCAAATTTTGAATTATGCACCGGGAATAATCTTGCTGCCTGAAGATCTTTGGCTGCCTGTAAAGTTTCAGCAGGCTGCATGTGAATGTATTTCCAGTTTTTGTTATACTGACCATTTTCCAGGATTACAAGATCAAACGGACTGAACTTTTTTCCAATTTCCGCGAAGTGGGTATCATATCCACTATCGCCGCCGATAAAAATTTTAAGTGTTGGAGTCTTTAAAATAAAGGATGTCCAGAGAGATTTATTTCTCACAAAACCTCTACCGGAAAAGTGCCGGGCAGGCGCGGTGTTCACGATAAAACCTTCTCCTAAATCTATTTCTTCATTCCAATCTTTTTCAATGATATTGTTTTTATCAAACCCCCAAAACTCCAAATGCGCGCCAACACCGGACGCACAAATTATCTTTTTTATTTTCGGTTTTAATTTAAGAACGGCTTTATAATCAAGATGGTCCCAATGATCGTGAGAAATAAAAAGAAAATCGATTTCGGGAATATCATCTGTTGTGTAAATGTCCGTTCCTTTGAATGCTTTTGTAGTGAACGAAACTGGAGAAGCAGCACCGCTAAAAACCGGATCCACTAAAATTCTTTTTCTGTCAATCTGCATAAAATAAGAGGAATGACCAAACCACACTAAAATATCTTTTGACGGATCTAAATTTAAAAGATCTGTTTTTATTGACTGAATAATATCAACAGGTTTCTCTCTTTTGTTTCTATTAAATAAAAATTCTTTTAAGACGGTGAAAAAGCTAACAC
>JBDTGD010000259.1:0-7301 GCA_039937595.1 Ginsengibacter sp.
AAATAAGAATTATGAAAAAAGATATCATTTTTATGTTACCTGCACAGGCTCTCGAAGGAGCTAAAGGGGCAGTAGTACTTGGCGATTTTAATAACTGGACTCCGTCAAAAGAGTTTGAGTTGAAGAAGCAGAAAGATGGCTCATTCAAAACGGTCGTATCGTTAGAAGAAGGGAAAACTTTTCAATACCGGTTTTTGCTGGATAATGGCGTATGGGAAAACGACTATAATGCGCAACACTACTCACCTGCGTCAGGATTGTATGTAGATAATTCTGTAATTACCGTACCTGTGTCATCCAAGGATGTTTTAGAAGAAAAAAAGAGCACCGTAAATAAGAAGGAAATTGCAAAACCTAAAACTATAGTTGCAACACCCAAAAAAGCGGCAGCTAAAAAGACGGATGAAGTAAAAGCTAAAAAACCTGTAGCCACTAAGAAAGCGACAAAAGCAGCAAAACCAGCATCGTCCACAGAAAAAATTAAAACAAAAAAAGTGGAAAGGGCAGTAAAGAAAGAAGCAACGACAATCGGACATTAGAAGATCGGAGGAGCAGTTAGAAATTCCAGTGGTGTGAGCCAATAGTTTACCCGTAATACCGGAAAGTCATTCGCAGTTTTGATTCGTCAGCAGATTACAATCCTCGAAAAATAAAAAAGGCAACCCCTTGGTTGCCTTTTTAAATCATTTACTGCAAACTTGTAAGCCGGATTTTGTTCCTCTTTCCTTCGAAAAGGAAAAAGACGGCTATCATTTATCTGGCTGTTACATTGCTGTAACAATCTTGCTGCCTACCCTTCAGCATCGGACGAGCAGCCCTCAAGCGCTGATATATGTGGCATTGCAGTACACAAGGTTTACCCATTGTTGCAATTGCTTGCAACAATCGTGAGCTCTTACCTCACGTTTTCACCCTTATCTATCCCGATAGATATCGAAACGGACGGTTATTTTCTGTGGCACTTTCTCCCCGAGCCCTTTAACAAGCTCAAGGCCGGCTGTTAACCGGTGCGTTGCTCTATACTGTCCGGACTTTCCTCTCCATACTTTAGAAGCAGGAGCGATAACCCCGTTTGCAGTGCTCACGAAGATAAGAAATTTTTAGGAGGCTGAGCGAAGCTAGTGGTATATCAACCATAAATTGTCATTGATCTCACAAAGACGCAGAGGTCATAAACTTGTCTGGTCATACAGGGAAATATTCGGGCTCTCTTTTTTAAAGACTTTTTTGTGACTTTGCTTTAGTGCCCATCATTTTGATTGTTTAGTAAAGCATCGACACAGGTTTCGAGGATGCAGTTGATGCCGAACTTCTTCTATTCTTTGATTACAATTTTCGGAAATATAAGTCTGATAATGAAATAAATACAGTTTACTCACTCTTAAGATAATAAAATCGGTATTATAATTCCTGTTTCCTGTTTTCATCTAAAATATAAGTGTACCTTTGCTTAAATCGGTATTATAATTCTGATGAAAAGCGAAGAAATAGGAAATGTTATAGCAGTAAGGCGTGAAAGCCTTGCCCTAAATCAACAGGATTTAGCGGAGATGGCAGGCGTGGCTGCTAAAACGATATATATGATTGAAAGTAGTAAAGGAAATCCTTCGCTTCAAACTTTACAAAAAATAATGGAAGTACTTGGACTTGAAATTAAGGTTGGTATTAAACAAATACAGGGATGAGGGGATTAGTATATAATAACAATGAGTTGGCCGGCTTTATTGAGAAAAATGTACAAGGCCACTATCTTTTCCGATATGAAGATGCTTATTTCTCTAACAAAGAAAAACCACCCATCAGCTTGTCCCTGCCGAAGTCGCAACAAGAGCATTACTCAGAAAAATTATTTTCGTTTTTCTTCGGCATGCTTTCCGAAGGAGTGAATAGAGATATACAATGCAGAGCCTATAAGATTGACGAAGAAGATTATTTTATAAGACTTTTATTAACAGCAAGAAATGATACTATTGGCGCCATTACTGTAAAACCCGAAGATGATGAAGTGCTCAGGATGTTATACTGATACAGATAAAGCGTTCTGTCTTAAATGCAGAAAGAGATTATTTGACGGGGCGAAAGTTCCGTCAGTGCTGAATTTTGATGCCCCTAGAGCAGATAACCTGGCGGAATTTCAAAAACTTTCAAAACGCTTATCCATCTCTGGTGTCCAACTGAAGTATTCCCTTCGTCTTGAAGCAAACGACTTAATATTAAGTGAAAATAAGGGACAATATATTTTGAAGCCTGTCCCTCCTTCCAAACAATTGATAGCACTTGGGGACATACCCGAAAATGAGCACCTGACTATGCAGATTGCGGAGCATATTTACAAAATAAATACCGCAGCCAATGGGCTTATTTCTTTTAGGGATGGGAATGTCGCATATCTTACCCGCAGATTTGACGTAAAGCCGGATGGAAGCAAATACATGCAGGAAGATTTCGCTCAACTTTTAAATAGAACAAGTGAGTCGCACGGAGAAGCGTTTAAGTATGATGGCACGTATGAAGAGATAGGAATGTTGATAAAAAAGTATGTGGCCGCAGCGCCGCCGGCGATAGAACGCTTTTTTCAATTGGTTGCTTTCAATTACGTGGTCTCAAATGGCGATGCTCATTTGAAAAACTTCTCACTTATCAGAACTGATGATGGAGAATATCGGCTGACACCTGCCTACGACCTTTTGAGTACGGTTATTCATACACCACAGGAGGCCGATACCGCCCTGGATTTATATGAAGGGAGCATGAATAGCCCTTTCTATATAACCTATGGCTACTATGGCAGGCCAGACTTTTTGGAATTGGGAAAAAGGTTAGGGCTTCTGGAACAAAGGGCAGTTAAAATACTGGATAATTTCATCCATAAGGAGCAACAGGTTATGACCTTTATTGAAAAATCGCAACTATCACCTAATAGCAAGGACAAATATGCTAATAATTTGAACGATAAATTAAAGCGCATTACGATTATTGAACAATCTTAGTCGTCAAATTTCACCCAAATTCTGGTTGACATGACACTAGTATTGGAAAAAGATCTCTGTAGCTCCAAAACCAAAATCGTTGTGATATTGATTGGCAAAGGTTCTTACTTCTTTTTTTGATTTTAATATTTCGTGAATTTCATTGCGCAGTTTGCCGGTTCCTACTCCGTGAATTATGATCAGGTTAGGTTGCTGATGAACCACAGCAAGGTGGTAATATTTTTCAAACTCACGTAATTGTATAGTAAGAATTTCAAAATTGCTTAAGCCTTTCCAATCATCAATTAATTTTTCAATATGAAGATCCACTACAGACCTTGGTGGTGCTAACTTTTCTTTTATTCTTGAAACGTCATAAAGCCTGCCCTGCGTATTGTGATATTCGGGAATAATTTCTTCCACATTAGCAGGATATTCTTCAAACAGCTGGAAAGAAAACGTGGGCTCATTTTTCAATTTCATTTCTTCTATTTTCAGAAATAATTGCTTTGCTTTTATTTTAAAAGAAGTCTCAAAATGAGGAACTTTCTTCTTGTCAGCAGAAGTCAGCGAGAAAACAAATTCAAATTTTGGGGAATCATTCATCTCTTCAAAAGGAATGTCGTGCAAATAAAATTCATTAAAAGAGAGGATATTATTAGTTAATTCGAAATTTGGCGCACCTTTAAATTTGATGTCATAAGAAAAATGATACACATCTTTCGTTTGATTGATCAAATGAATTTTAAATTTTTCCACTACGTCATCATCAAAAACATCTTTGTCAAAAACCGGTAAAAACGAAAGCCACACTCCGGAAGTGACTTTGTATTCTTTATTAATCTCTTCTTTTTTTAAATTATCAACATATAATTTTTCCTTTTTTGGAAACACAATTTTCTTTTCGGTGAATCTTTTGAAATAAGGAAAATCAATCTGGTCCAGATAGACAGGAAATTGAACGCCATCTACTTCTACGGTTACCATTTTTTCATTTATGATTTCCACCACTTCCCCTTCTTCATTTGAATGTAAGAGTAAAATCGTATCGCCCACCTGGTATTTCATAATTCAAAGGTACTTCGTTTGCTTTTGAAGCATCCTGTTACGTAAAATAAAAATTCCCTTTTTTTGTTTGTCTACTGTCTAATGTTGTTTGCGATAAATCCTTCATGGAACTTTGCGTTCTCGTCGGACACTTTTTTCTTTCCCGCTAAGTCACTAAGGTCACTAAGAAAAACCTCGTCGTGAGCTTTGTGTCTCTGTGGTATAAGCACCAAAGTTCAGAATCGATAAATCATCTGCATTTTCACTTCCGATTTTTTATTTCCGTTGATAAGGTCAAGTCCGCTGCCAATTATATTTTTTTCTGAATAGATGGTTTGCGCAAATCTTATCCAAAAAGATAATTTTTTAGAAACATCATAATTACCGTTTATATAATAACGATAACCTTTATCAAAAAAAGAAGGAATAGAATAGCCATATAATACATCATTTTCAAAGGCATATATCCTGCTGTCATAATCATCAGTTTCAAAATATTGCAATCTTATATTGCCTGAAAACGGCTTCAGCATTGGTTTATAAAGAAAATCTATAAAAGTGAGGAACCCGTTTTGTGGAGCCTCACTCTTTTTACCAAACCATGAAAGTTCTACCCGCGACCGAAAAGTAAATGTTTTATCCAGTTTATAATTGAACTGTGTTCTGAAATTTTGTTTCGGCCTTGCAATTACAGGATTCAAAACCAAATTGTAAGGATTATAATTGATAGGTTTATTTTCTGTCTTGTATCTTGTATAAATCGAAACCTGTTTATTCGGTTTATAGGTGAGTTGCATCATATAATCTTGCCCCGATGTAGGCGCGTCAGTCCTGTACTTGAGCCATGGGAAATGATAGAAATCTGCATAAGCGTCTATTCTTAAAAAATACGTCGGCGTAACGGTGATTCCTGAATAGAGGCCACCTTCGTTGGTAGGATAAGTATTTTCTGTAAACGCGTTGGAATATAGAGATTGATAACCGCGTGAAATATTCCGGTAAAAAAAACTCATTGCCACGTGAGCATCCATATTTACAAGCAAACCGTTTACAATGGCTTTATCCAAATCATTATCCACAGCAGCTTCGCCAAAAAAATGAATATTTTTAAAAGTGTAACTGTAATCAATACTATAGTTGCCGGCACTCTTTCCGGACAAGGCAAACTTGTTGTATAAATAATCTTCTTTGGTAATTGCGTGCCCGAAGTTATAATGCACCGCATTGGCGGCTAAATGAAATTTTTCAGATTGATAAGAAATATTTCCTCCTAAGGTCAATTGGCCCTGAACGCCTTTTCCTTTAATCTCACTTGCTGTGCGGTGATACCCTGAAGTGCGCAACGACGAAACATAATCTTCATAACTTAAAGTATCTACATTAAATCCGGCATCTAATTTTCTATGGCTCGCAAATGCGGTAGCTTCCCAATTCTTTTTTTGCAAAGTAATCCCCGCGCCGCGGTTGAAAGCAATTTCACCGGCTGAATTGTATGGCATCAATTTATCAGCCTGTCGTTTTGTATTCATGATGTCGGCGCCTTTATTGAATGCAAGACTTTGCCATTGTGTTAATCCTTGCCCAAGGTTTACCGAAAAATCACCTATGGCAAGTGATTTAATAATTCCCAGGTTTCTGATAAAAAAATGTGCTGAATAAAAGTCAAATCCATATTTCTGAGCGCCTCTGAAAAATTGTTCGCCCGCATCTTTTTCAGCCGTTAAACCAAATTGCAATAAATTTCTAAACCGATATTTATAACGCATTAATATTTTTTGCGTGCTGCCTGGATAATAATTCTTTGCTGCACTGCTGTCTAAAAGATATCCTTTCGATTTTTCAAATACCT
Organism: Ginsengibacter sp.; assembly: GCA_039937595.1. Classification (GTDB taxonomy): domain Bacteria; phylum Bacteroidota; class Bacteroidia; order Chitinophagales; family Chitinophagaceae; genus Ginsengibacter. The sequence continues at coordinate 5,866 of JBDTGD010000259.1, forward strand.
GTGTCCCTCTTACCAGTAAAGAGCTTTCTCCGTTTTTTATTCGTTCACTGATAGAATTAAAAACTTGTGTTTTTTGCGTAACAGTAATATAAGGCTTTATGCGATTGATTAGCGTTAAATCCCATGTTGGTATTGCTTGTATTTCATAAATGCTTAAAAAATTTCCTAACAATTTCCTGTAAGAAAGAAAGTTGCTTATTTGTAACGGATTCAGTAAATGTAATTGTTCAAGAGTGCCGGCATCTGTATAATTCAGATTTATGGGATGTTTTAAAAAATGATATAAAGCCTGTAAATAAGCGTCATCTTCAGACGCCTCATCTTCATTATGCTCAGCCAGGTTTTCCAACTGGTCTTCTATTATCTGCGGAGGTTCTATGGGTTCGGGAAAATCCTGCGCATTGGCCACGCTGTATCCAAAACATAAAGTAATGGATATAGCTATGTGCACCAAACGTTTTATGTAATTATTTTTCTTCAGCATTCCCGGATTTGAAGTTAACAATCAACATCAATCCAGGGCTGATACCCAATTGTGGATGGTAACTGGCGCTTACGTCAACTCTAAAATTTTCCCAACTAACACCCGCACCGAAATAGGGTGATTCACTTTGCGAAGCGATCCCAAAACGCGCGAAAAATTGTTTATCAAAATTATATTGCATACCCACATTGACGTTGACCGGCAAATCTTCCTGTTTTACAATCTCTGCACTTATCAAAAAACTTTCGGAAGCTTCATAACCTAATCCGAATGTGTACACAGAACTTAATTTTTCATTTTCCGTTTTAGAGAGTGATCCTCCCACAGGATTATAAAAATGAACGCCGGCATTTAATTTTTCTGTAAGATGAGCAATGGCACCTATTTCAAAATTTACTGCGGCGGAATTTTGATAGCCCGGAATTCTGAAAGAATAATAATTAAATTTCATGCCGACATCTAATTTTGTTCCAACGCTTCGTGCATAAGCAATGCCCAATTGAGATTCATTATAATTTTCATAGCCAAAATAATCTGCCTGGAAAGCAAAATTTCCCTGGTTAGTCGGAAGGGCAAATATGGCTGAATACATATTAGTGCCTTCTAATAAAAATCTTTTTTCCCCGTACACGCCCAATGAAAGATTTTTTATTTGCGCCAATGAAGCCTGATTAGCGGTAATTGAAAAAGCATCTACATGATTTACGCTATAAGCACCAAAGCCGGTATATGCCGCGGCTATTGGTTTTCTTAATGATTGCGCATCCGCATAATCAGAAGCTGGAAAGAGAAAACATAAAAGGTAGATTTTTCTCAAAAGCAAAAATTTTAGCGTTTGCTAAATGTAAAGATTAATATTAAAATATCTTGTAAAATCATAAAAACATTTATGATTCAGCAACAGATGTTACTTTTGCAACATGCAATTATTAGATGGAAAAGTGGCTTCAGC
>JBDTGD010000260.1:0-4188 GCA_039937595.1 Ginsengibacter sp.
GTTATAATGGCTTTATCTCCTACATGCTCTTTAATAGCATACTTTAAGGTATCTGCCTCGTAATTTTCTATTTGCTGCAGATAAACCCTACCAACTGTTTTTTCATCTATCTTTTCCATTACTATCATCGTTGCTTTTTTAGCCGACAAACTGCGTCCAGGCTTTCCTGGCTCTTTTCCTCCTACTACAAATTCATCTACATGTACCTGCGTTTTTATTTTATTCTTTTTATCAGGCTGCATACCTACCTGTGCCTTTCGCTTAAATAACCAGGCCGATTTCTGTTGAATGCCTACTTCATGGCCCAACTCTACCGTCGACATACCTTTCTTCTTAGCCGAAATACGAAATGCCAAATGAAATGCTTTCAATATGGACATCTTTATACCATGAAACAATGTATTGGCCGTTACACTTTCTTCATAAGCACAGACTTTACAGCGCCTTGAAAAAGCGTGCTTGCCTTTATAATATTTCTCATGCCCACATCTACTGCAATTGAAACCATTGACCCATTTTATCTCTTCCAGATATTGATAACAACTGTCTTTATCAGGAAATTTTTGAGTAAACTCAAGTACATTCATTCCTTTAAACATAACTAATAGCTTTAGCTGTAAATTACTAATTATATTAGCTATAAACAAATCCTATATTTGCAATGCGACTATTCTACCTAATTCAATGCTTTTATATACAGCATCTATTTTGTGACTTTCTAATGACTATAATCAGCAAAAAACGGGGGCAAAATTTTCTGAAAGATATTCTATTGGGAAATTATTTTTTAGTAATAATGCTGCCGCAATTTTCCCCAGTGCATCTGAACTCATGGCCGAATAGCCATTCCCTCCTGCAGCTACAAATATTTTATCATCTACTTCGCCGATATAGGGTTTCCCGTGTTGGGTATAACAAACAATGCATTTTTTTTCATAGCATGCTTCGATCAATAAATTTGGAATTAAATGCATCAAAGCCGCTTCCGCTATCTTCAAATTACCTCCTCCATTTTCATCCTTAAACCAATCCTGTATCTCATTTAAATTATTAAAATTAATATCGCCGGGAAAATTAGCTCCCATTTTCAGATAGAAATTTCCGTCAGGATATTCGACGGGCCGCACGAGGTATATTTCCTGGATATCCGGTTCGCTGATATTATATAAAAGTGCCGGCATTTTTGATAGACGGGAAGCAGTATCAGCGCTGACTTTAGCCCAAATAGTTGTTTCACTTTTAATGCGTAATAATAATTTCCTTTTTAAAAGATCAAAGGAATTAATAAACGCACCTGGTGATAATAAGACTTTGTTTGAATGATACCTTTTTCCATCGAGGGTTTCAATTTCTAAAATGCCATTTTCACGATTCACCGACTTTACCGTATCATTAAAAATGGCGCCTCCATTTTTTTGAAACAGTATCTGTTGGGCTTTTATCAACTTGCGCGGATTGATATGGCCGGATGGAGAAGATTCGAAAATTCCATTGGCAGTTTCAGTAAAATTAAAATCAGGAGCGAACGATTTTAATGATTCTCCAGAAGCGAAACGTTGATATTTTATATCGAAAGTTTTGGCAAGCTCATTTATGTTATTAAGATAGGCATCAGTGCCGGAAGGGTTTACATATAAACAGCCATCTTTGGAATGGAAATGAATGCCTGTTGCTTTTTCTATTGAGTCGTATTGCTCGGCAGATTCCAGATTAAGTAACGTAGAAACCGCATCGGTCCCAAAAGTCCTTTGAACCCGTGAGCTATCGTAATGGCTGGCGAACACAATTTTTTCACTCAAAACTTTCTCTTCATCAGGGCCTATAAGCGCTACATTTCTTTCGGCTTCACTGATATACTTTGCCGCGGCAGAACCAATCAATCCTGCACCAATTATAATACTGTCATAAATCATTTGTCAGTAATTTAATCTTTTTATTTTTCTTTCCATCACGCTGTCATTAATCAGTTCTTCCAGTCGTTTCATTTTAGTGGCTTCCTGCCTGGCGGTCATGATCCAATGAGCGCAAGTTCTTTGATACGATGGAGCCATGGTCTGAAAAAAAGTCCACGCTTTTTTATTGGCTTTCAACTTTTTTAAGAATCCGGGCGACAATGTTTCCGGTTCTTTTTCATAAGAATAAATAGCCGATTTTTTTTCCAGTCTTTTAGAAAAAGCGGCAAGTCCTTGCGGATGTATCAAACCTTTTTTGGAAAGTTCTTCTACTTTTTTTATGTTAATTGCAGACCAGATGCTTGTTGGTTTTCTGGGCGTAAATCGAATACGATAGCTTTCGACATCAATAGATTTTCTCACTCCGTCAATCCAGCCAAAGCAAATAGCTTCATCAACCGATTCACTCCAGGTAATACTTTTCTTTCCACTGGTTACTTTGTAAAATCCAACTGACAGTTCCTTTGCCTTGTCATGATTTTTTTCAAACCATTTTCTGAAATCTTTTGAATTGGAAAAGAAAGTTGGTTGCAGAGAATCCGTTGTCATAAAGAATATTTTTTACAAAAATAAATTCTAATGAGTAGTGAACGAACAAATAACCCAAAATCCTATTTTTCTCCGGGTTTAAATAAAATTGGTTTGACTTTTGAAGTAGCGGTAATAAAAAATACCAAATGCCTGAAGGTCCATCCATTATTATTGTAAAGGAAGAAGTTCAATCGTTTATTGGAAAGAAGATAGTAAAAGCCGAAGGCAATAGCAAGCTCGATATTCAGCGTTTATCCGGGCAAAAAATAATTGACTTTAAAAGTTGGGGAAAACATTTTTTAATTTGTTTTAAGGATTTTACAGTTCGCATACATTTTATGTTGTTCGGTAGTTATCGTATTAACGAGCAAAAAGAAGCTACTCCGCGATTGCGCTTAATCTTTAAGAATGGTGAAATAAATTTCTATGCATGCTCTATCAAATTTATCGAAGAACATTTAGATGAGGTATATGACTGGACATCAGATGTAATGAGTGATTTGTGGAACCCGAAGGCTGCCAAACAAAAATTAAAAAAGATACCGCATACTTTAGTTTGCGATGCTTTGCTCGATCAAAATATTTTTACAGGAGTTGGGAATATCATAAAAAATGAAGTGCTTTTCAGAACCCGTATTCATCCTGAAAGTGAGGTTGGCCAATTGCCAGCGAAGAAAGTAAATGAATTGATAAAGGAAGCCCGCGATTATAGCTTTGATTTTTTGAAATGGAAGAAAGAATATGTTTTAAAAAAACATTGGCTGGCCTATTCTAAAAAAATTTGTCCACGCTGCCATATTCCGTTCATTAAAAAACATTGTGGCAAAACAAACCGGAGAAGTTTTTATTGCGAAAATTGCCAGGTTTTGTATAAATGACGTGTAAGTTTGGATAGAGATAGATTTAAAAATTGGCATTTTCATTGTTGTAAAGTTTTATACAAAAGCCAATAATTATGATACGCAAATTAAAATCCGGCGAATACCGTCTGTATTCAAGAAAATTAAATCCGAAAACCCATAAACGTAGAAATTTGGGAACATTTTCCAGTAAAGAAGCAGCCCAAAAACACGAGCAGGAAATTCAATATTTTAAAAGGCATTGATTCTTGTCTGACCCTCCCGGGTCTGACCAGGTAGAAGAAGCCATGTCAGACGGGGACCGTCAGACATGGTCAAAAACTTCCCGCCGCAAAAGTATTTCCCTGGTTAATATCACCGGTTTCATAGCCTTTTTTGAACCAATACATTCTTTCGGCGGAAGTACCGTGTGTAAAAGAATCTGGTGTAACGGTTCCCTGGTATTCTTTTTGCAACCGATCGTCTCCGATGGCGTTGGCGGCATTTAATGCTTCATCGATATCCTCAGGCTTAATAACGTTTTTCGTTTTTTGATCGTAATGCGCCCACACGCCCGCATAGAAATCAGCTTGTAACTCGAGTCTGACAGAATACTTATTGTACTCCGTTTGACTTAATTTTTGTTGGAGCTGCTCCATTTTTTGTGTTACTCCCAACAGGTATTGCACGTGATGGCCTACCTCATGGGCTACTACATAAGCCATGGCAAACTGCCCCGTCGCGCCAAACTTATCTGCCAGTTCCTGGGCAAATGAAAGATCAATATATAAATTATGATCTGCCGGGCAATAGAAAGGTCCAGTGGTAGCGCTTGCGTTGCCACATCCTGTAGATACTGCACCGCG
>JBDTGD010000261.1:0-3916 GCA_039937595.1 Ginsengibacter sp.
ATACTTTCGGTAAGCTTCAGGTAAAGGTATTTCATTTCCGGATTGCCTGAAAGTGCCTCCAAATGCCGGTTGAGGGTAAACGTATCATTTCGGATAGCCGGCCCGGTTTGTGTCAGAAAAGGAGAAATTTTCCCTAACCTTTCACTGGTCTCATGGATTAGTGGCAGTAAATTATTAAAATCAATTCTTTCCTTTCCGCAAAATAATTCTGCCATCGCATAAAAGTGGTTAGTGAAATTATTTACAAATACCGCCGAAATATGATAATCTAATCTTTCGGTATCATTAGCCTCTATCACTTTAGAAGAAAAAGTTTTTGCAAAGTCTGAAATCCGTTGTAAAACTTGTTGGTTGTTACCATCTATCAAAAATGGTACTTCAGGGATATGGTCTATGTATCTTGAAAGCGATTGAAGCGGATACAATACACCATAAGTAGCTGAGCAACTTTTTAATGCGTCAATTGATATAGCCCCCGCAGTATGGACAACAAATTTACCGCTCAGCGCAGGAATATTTTCAATATAATCAAGAGCGGCATCATGCAATGCGATAATATAGATGTCGGCTTCATCAAAATGATCAACCTTTAGTGAGGCCGTATTAGCCATGTAAATGGAAGCGAGTTGACTGGCATGTTCTTCATTTCTACTGGCAACCTGAATAATTTCGTGTCCTGCTTTTGCGATTAATTCACATAAAACAGTAGCGGCGTTTCCAGATCCAAGCATTACAACTCTCATTTTCTTCAACTTTAAACTATTTAATTTTACGGGTTAGCATTAAATATGAAAGAGATAACGCGTTTTTTTATAAAATTATATCAATAAAGATTAATTATTATCTTTTGAAAATTGGTTTTTTAACTTTTTTAAGTTAATTATAGGCACAAAAACATTTTTTCAGTTAAATAATGGAGCATAATGAAGGTAAAAAAAATTGATTTAATAATACCAATTTCGCATTTAAAATTTCATTTTTAATTTTTAAACTAATATTGCAGCCATGAAAACTGGTTGATTTCGTTAAAAGAAGAATTATATAATCAGCCAGGGAATTAGGCAAAACAAGAAAATTATGGCAAAAAATTTATTGATAGTAGAGTCCCCCGCAAAAGCAAAAACAATAGAAAAAATATTGGGAAGCGATTTTGAGGTTAAAAGTTGTTATGGTCATATTCGTGATCTTGAAAAAGACGATATGGGGATTGATGTAAACAACAATTTCGCACCGAGATATAAAGTGCCCGTAGAAAAAACAAAAGTTGTAAATGAGTTAAAGCAGTTCGCCAAAAAAGCAGATACAGTATGGCTGGCTTCGGATGAGGACCGTGAAGGAGAAAGCATAAGCTGGCACCTCGCCGAAGTGTTGGGACTTGATGTAAATACAACCAAGCGTATCGTTTTTCATGAGATAACCAAGCCTGCCATCAACGCTGCCGTACAGAATCCGAGATTAATAGACATGAACCTGGTGAATTCGCAACAGGCCAGAAGGGTGCTGGACAGGCTCGTTGGTTTTGAGCTGTCACCGGTATTATGGAGAAAAATTGGAATGAAAGGTGGACTAAGCGCCGGACGGGTTCAAAGTGTGGCGGTAAAATTAATTGCAGAAAGAGAAAGAGAAATCAACCAGTTTGAAGTTACGAGCAGCTTTAAAATTGAAGCTACTTTGGCGGCCACTGATAATTCAGGAAAAAAGATTTCTTTCAAGGCTGAAGATGGCGGCGCTAGAACTATTGAAGAAGCCGAACAATTTTTGACGCGCTGTAAAAATGCAAGCTATTCTGTAAAGGATATTATTGTAAAACCCGGCAAACGTTCGTCTGCTGCTCCTTTTACCACTTCTACCTTGCAGCAGGAAGCCAGTCGCAAATTGGGATATGGGGTGAGTAAAACCATGTTACTTGCTCAAAAACTTTATGAAAGTGGCAAAATAACCTACATGCGTACGGATAGTGTGAACCTGAGCACTACCGCTAAGGACCAGGCAAAAACTGAGATCCTTAAAAACTATGGTGATAAATACCTGCAAATAAGGAATTATAAAAATAAAAATGAAAGTGCGCAGGAAGCTCACGAAGCCATACGCCCGACAGATATGAGTGAAAGCAGGATCCACGATGCAGAAACCGGGCGGTTGTATGAACTAATCTGGAAGCGTACCATAGCCAGCCAGATGAGCGATGCCATCCTGGAAAAAACAACGGCAAAAATAAAAATAAGCACTGTTGACGATGAATTGACCGCAACCGGCGAAGTATTAAAATTTGATGGGTTCTTAAAAGTCTATCATGAAGACAACGACGATGAGGATGAGAGTGAAAACTCAACTTTTGGCGGAGAAAGCCGCCTTCCTTCTTTAACGGTCAATCAGCAATTGGATTTTGAAGAAATGAGCGCAACAGAAAAGTTTACCCGCCACGCACCAAGGTATACAGAAGCATCTCTGGTAAAAAAATTAGAAGAGTTAGGAATAGGACGCCCCAGCACTTACGCCCCAACTATCAGTACCATTATTAAAAGAAGCTATGTTGAAAAAAGAGATAAGGACGGTGTAAAACGTGAGATCAGAATTGTAAAGCTTTCAAAAGACAATACAATTAAAAAGATAAATACATCTGAAATTACCGGTGCAGAAAAAGGAAAACTTTTCCCTACCGATCTTGGCCTTGTAGTCACCGACTTCCTCGATCTTCATTTTGAAAATGTAATGGATTATTCTTTTACTGCCAATATTGAAGAAGAGTTCGATAAAATAGCCGAAGGCAAATTGCAATGGAATAAAATGGTAGGTGAATTTTATAAACCCTTTCATGAATCAGTGGAGCATACGCTTGAAAACGCGGAGCGTGCGAAAGGAGAACGGGAATTAGGAACAGATCCTGTAAGCGGAAAGCCTGTAATTGCGCGAATGGGACGCTATGGCCCAATGGTACAGATTGGACAGGCAGAGGATGAAGAAAAACCCCGCTTTGCTAAATTGAAAGCGACCCAAAGTATCGAAACAATCGCTCTGGACGAAGCACTGGACCTTTTTAAGCTTCCACTTTCATTAGGAGCATACGAAGGCAAAGAGGTTTCTGTAAATGTAGGCCGGTTTGGGCCTTATGTAAAATGGGGCGAACAATTTATTTCGATGCCAAAAGGTGAAGAGCCGTTAGAAACAGAACTTTCACGGGCGATTGAAATCATAAAGGCAAAACAGGTAGAAGAGGCGCCGATAGGCCATTACGATGATAAACCTATCACAAAGGGGAAAGGGCGTTTTGGACCATTTATAAAATGGAATGATTTGTTTATAAATATTCCGCGTGCTTATAATTTTGATGCGCTCACACAAAAGGACTGCAATGAGCTGATTGAGAAAAAATTGGAAAAAGAATCCAATCGTTACATAAAACAGTGGCCGGAGGAAAAGATTACTATTGAAAATGGGCGTTGGGGGCCCTTTATAAGATTAGGGAAAAAAATGCTTAAAATAACCGGCAAGCCTGAGGGAGGAAAATATACTCCTGAAGAATTGTCGTCAATAGAGCTGGAAGACATAAAAAAAATGATTTTGCAGCAAGACCCAAAAGCATTTGATAAAAAAACCGTAGCGAAAAAGGCCGCTTCAAAAAAAGTTACCGGAAAAAAAGCGGCACCTAAAAAAGCACTAAAGAAAAAATAAAAAGAATTGACATATATTCCCCCGGCTTCCTTTTGAAACAGGTAGGAAATATTTTTAAATCCTTATTGAGAAAGAATTGAATCGTTCGCTGAAAAGAGAGGCCTGCTTATTTTTTATAAACTTACAGAATTTATGGGCGGCATAGTTTTTGGTAGGTTGTAAAAAATAAAAAGAAAATGAAGAGATTCGATAAGAAAATACATGCATTTATTTTTTGCCTCATTTTTTTCAGTGCTGCGCTTTT
>JBDTGD010000262.1:0-8941 GCA_039937595.1 Ginsengibacter sp.
AAAAAACCGAGCGTCATACAACCCTCTCTTATTTTTAAAATTGCATCGTACATTGCATCTACATGAAATATTACATCATATCCGGTGAGGCCTCCGGCGATTTACATGGAAGTAATTTAATAAAAGAACTTCAAAAATTGGATATTGACGCCAATATCCGATGCTGGGGAGGCGATAAAATGCAGGCCACAGGTGCTACGATGGTAAAGCATTACAAAGAACTGGCTTTTATGGGATTTGTTGAAGTGGTAAAAAATCTACCGGCAATTTTGAAGAATATCAAATTTTGTAAAACGGATATTTCTTCTTTCAATCCCGACGTAATTATTTTTATAGATTACCCTGGTTTCAATTTGCGCATTGCAAAATGGGCTAAAGAAAAGCATTACAAAACCGTATTTTATATCTCGCCACAGGTATGGGCGTGGAAAGAAAACAGGGTGAAAAGTATCAAGCGTGATATTGATAAAATGATCGTTATTCTTCCATTTGAAAAGAAGTTTTATGAAAAATGGAACTACCAGGTGGAATACGTTGGGCATCCTCTTGTAGAAGTTATAGAAAACTTCATAAAAGATCATCCTGGAATAACAAAGTCTCCCAATACGATTGCTTTATTGCCTGGCAGCCGGAAACAGGAGATAAAAACCAAACTTCCGGTGATGCTTGCTGCTGCTCAAAATTTCCCGGATTATGAATTCATCGTTGCGAAAGCGCCATCTATTGAAGATGACTTTTATGAAGATTTTATCAGGGGCTATAAGAATGTAAAGGTGATTGCAAATGACACATATTCGCTGTTAATGAGGTCTGTAGCGGCTTTGGTAACTTCGGGAACCGCTACTTTAGAAACTGCTTTGTTCGAAGTCCCTGAGATTGTTTGTTATAGAGCGGGCAATCTTTCTTACCAGATTGCAAAACGGCTTATAAAATTAAAATTCATTTGCCTTGTCAACTTAATTATGAACAGAGAAGTGGTAAAAGAATTAATTCAAAATGATCTTACTTCTGAAAAAATTACGTTTGAACTAAAAAAGATATTATCCGATCCTGAGAAAAGAGAAAAGATGCAGGGCGATTATTCGCAACTAAAAAAATTACTTTCAGAAGGGGGGAATGCTTCTAAGAATGCAGCGGAAAGTATTTACAGCTTTATTTCCTATACACATTGAACAATCCAGGCTTTGAAAGGAAATTAGAATAGCACGGAATTCTTTATTTACTATCGATAAAAGATTCTGGTTATTTTTATAAAAATATTATCCCCTTGGATCACACAAACACGATTATAATCGGTGCAAGTATTTCCGGGTTAGCCTGCGCCGCTTCTTTATCGAAACAGGGGATGGACTATTTAATTATCGAAAAACAAAACCAGGTGGCCTCACCGTGGCGTAATCATTATGATCGGCTTCATTTGCATACCAGTAAAAGACTTTCAAATTTACCATATAAAAAGTTTCCAGGTGCAATAACGCGCTATCCCAGCCGGCAACAAGTAGTTGACTACCTGGACGGTTATCAAAAGGAATTTAATATCAATCCTGTTTTTAATACCGAAGCTATTTCCATAAGAAAAGAAGGCAAGTATTGGATTACTGAAACAAAAAATGGCATATTCCAATCAAAATATGTGATCATGGCAACCGGCGCTTATGGCCGGCCGAGGCCCATCAGGTTTAGGGGAAAAGAAACATTTACCGGGAAAATCATTCATAGTTTTGAGTACAAAACAGGCATAGACTTTAAAGGGCAAAATGTGCTGGTAGTTGGTTTTGGTAATTCGGCTTGTGAAATTGCAATTGATTTATTTGAGCAGGGAGCAAATCCTTCAATGTCGGTGCGGTCAGCGGTTAATGTGATTCCGCGTGATGTTTTGGGAATTCCTGTATTGGAATTAAGTTTATTGATGCGAAGCATTGCGCCACGGCTGGCCGATCGAATCAGCGCTCCGTTGATGAAATGGTTAGTTGGCGATATTAAAAAACTCGGCCTGAAAAAATTACCTTATGGTCCTCTTGAAGAAATCCGGAAATATGGAAAAATTCCATTATTGGACATTGGTACGATTCAACTGATAAGAGATGGCCACATACATATTTATGATGATATTGAATCGATCAAAGGAGTAACTGTCTTTTTCAACGATGGTAAAAAAGAAAATTTTGATGCTATTGTCGCCAGCATTGGATACTACAGAGATTACGCTGAAATAATTGACGTTGATAGACGCCGCTTCGAAGATTTAAACCATTGTGTGAATCAGCAAGAATTTTTTGGTGAAGATGGTTTGTATTTCTGCGGATATTGGATAAGCCCCAATGGCCAGTTCCGGGAAATATCGTTAGATGCTAAAAAAATCGCAAAGGATCTTATAAAAAAAGAAAGAAGTTCTAAATAATCGCGGGAATCTCGTTGCAAATTGGCCATGTTAACAGTGAACCAACAAATATTCTATATTCCTGTTTTATTTTAAATCAATAGTACTTTCATTACCCTCTTAACCACCTAACAAGGAGGACAATCATCGCCAGTAAGAAAAGTAAAATAGAAAGCCTATTGATAAAATGCATATAGCCAATCCATGTTGACTTGGGTGCATCAGGATCTTTTTTTACTATCCATAAATATTCACCTATTTGCCGCCAGACTCCCATATAGAAGGTTTTGAATAGTTTACTTTTACAAAATTATAAAGCATTTTTGAGACTTCTGCCGGTGATTTCGCTGTCAGATTGTCGGCTTCTACGTTTTTTGAGACGATTTATCAAATAATTAGTGTTTTCTCAACCATTTGCTTTTGGAGAATCGTACAATAATTTTTATCTTAATGATCCTGAAAAACAGAGATTGCCCACTTGTAGAAAAATGAGTAAATAAAGCAACTTAAAAAATATTTAATTTATAAAAATAAATTTTTATAAAAATAATTCTTAACATATTAAATAGCCTGCAAAGGCAAACTGAATGATAATTCGCTGTAAATACTACATACAAACGTTGAGTTTACCACTTTAATTTTTGGAAATATGGCACACTATGTGGTATTATTCCGAAAGGCCGTTGCTAATTTATTCTATGAAACAATTTTTAGTAATCTCCAAAAATCTTAGAATGAAACATTACCGTACTTATTAGTATGGATAATTGCTAAAAGAATATATATATGAACCGTGTACTTATTGTTGATGATAATACCGACATTTTATGGGTGGTAGAAGTGATTTTAAAAAGATATGGGTTTGACGTGCTAACAACCTTAAAAGGAGAAGAAGTGTTATCGAAAACCAAGTCGTTTTCCCCTCAATTGATTTTGCTGGATGTATTTCTTTCGGGCGTCGATGGTATTGATGTCTGTAATACATTGAAATCTACGCCCGAAACGAAAGATATTCCGGTCATTATGATTTCCGCACATACCAATTTTAAAGAAATTAAAAAATTTTGCAAAGCGGATGATTTTATTGCAAAACCTTTCGATGCAAATGAATTGGTGAAAAAAATAAACCATTTTATTGGACCGGCCGTGAATGAATAAATCTGTAAAGTATGACGGATTAGGGATCAGTTATGAGTGAAAAGTGACTACTAACTACTAATTCATAACTGATAACTAATTACTGATTACTTTTTTTAATTTCCGTCCTTCTAAATATTTCTCCCTTATAATTTCGTAGACGGCCTTATCACTCACTTTGCTCTCGAGCCAGGAAATAATGTCAAGATAGGCGAAAGCTCTTGTCTCAAATTTGCTTGTTTCAAATTGTTTAATTGTGTGTAACAAATTTTCGAATTCGGGTTTTAATTTTCTTGCAGACATATAAAATGATTTTCTCAAAAACTTAAATATTTCTTCTTCTACCAGGCTAAGGTTTTGCATCTTAGCCATAAAACGGTAAACAGTTTTAATTAGATATTCCAGTAATTGAAAATTTCCCAATTCATAATGCGCAATGAGATGAAGGAGTCTTGCATAACATTGTAGATCGTTCCTTAGATTTACCTTCCAGTTAATAATTTTATTAAGATAATCAATAGCGCTTCCATAATCTCCGGCGCCAAAATACAGCGAAGCAATCTTGTAGTAAAAAATCAATGTGCGATGCTGATCAAGAAAAAGATTGTATTCCTCTAACCGGGTTGTTATTTCATCTACAATCTTTAGACCTTCGTTGAATGTCCCCTCCAAAAAATGCTGGTTAATTTTAGCAATATATAAATACACAAACACTTGTATCTTATTATTGTCATTTAATTTAATGATAGTGGATTGGCTAAAGATCTCAAACTGCGAAAGTGTTTTTTCAAACCCTGTATAATTTCTAATGGTAAAATGAGCATTCAATAAATTATGCATCCCTTTGATATAATTACCAGTCTCAATTTGTATCATAGCAGGCTCATCATGAAAAAGATCAACCCACTTTTGAGTGTGGCGGTAATACATTAGATAATCCTGCCTTATAAACGCATACCAGCAATAACTTTGGTGATAATAAAGCCTTTCATAAAACCTTACGGGCGTTTTTATATCCTCTGTCAGGTGTTTTTTAAAATAATCTTCTACTTCCTTTTCATCTGCCTGATTCCGTGCCAAACCATTTTTAATATACCAGCTATATAATTGCAGGGCAAGATTCGAAAGCTTTGATTGCTTTGCTAAATGCTTATTAGCGATGTTAATATCCCGGGTTAATTCGTCAGCCCTGTCCTGGATGCTCCTCGTAATATGTAATGTTTCTATTTTTTTCTCTATGATGAGCACTTCTATTTGAAAGTGAATTTGATTATTGGCAAGGGCAAGGTCTTTTATTTTTTCAAGTGTCCTCAGGCTTTGATGATAGAGGCCTTTATTGTAAAGAATTCGTGCAAAATCTAATTGTTCATGCAATTGAATGTCTATATTTTCACTGCTCTCTAATAATCTCAGGCTGCTTAGTATCTGTCTGTACAAATGCGCTTTTAAATTGGGGAGCTGTTGCTTTTTAATAGAAGCTATTTTGTTGATCAAAATGCTTTCATCATAGGCAGGCATCTTGTCAATTGCATCAAACAATTGAACTATTTTTAGATCATTGTTAGAAGAGTTTCTTTGAACATAGAGCTTGAAATTTCGTTTTTCCGACTTCTGAAGAGAATGAATTAGCTGAAATAATGAATCCGTCGAACGGTTGGGCATCGTATATGGTTTAGGCTCTATTGTGCGTCTGAACAGGATTTTATGATAATCCTAACTATTTAATAAGTGTAAATTTCTAACATTTTGATTAGATTCCAAGCTATCAAATTCCTAATTTCGGAAATACATTGATTGCGGATATTAAATTCTTTCTTATAAATACAACATTATGGATAAGGTAATCATTTTTGACACTACATTACGGGATGGCGAGCAAGTGCCTGGTTGCAAATTAAACACAAAGGAAAAAGTGGCATTAGCGCTTGAGCTTGAGGAGTTAGGAGTAAATGTATTGGAAGCAGGATTTCCAATTTCCAGTCCGGGAGATTTTAATTCTGTTGAGCAGATTTCTAAAACAATTACCAAAGCAGTAGTGTGTGCACTTTCGCGGGCGGTACAAAAAGATATTGAAGTAGCCGCAAGTGCCCTTAAACACGCCAAACGCCCAAGAATTCATACAGGAATCGGTACATCGGATTTCCACATAAAAAGCAAATTCAATTCTACGCAGGAAGATATTTTGGAAAGAGCGGTACAATGTGTAAAATGGGCCAGAAACTATACGGACGATGTAGAATTTTATGCAGAAGACGCTGGCAGGACAGACAATGAGTACCTTGTCAAAGTAATTGAAGCCGTGATAAAAGCAGGCGCCACCACCGTAAATATTCCGGATACGACGGGCTATTGCCTTCCTCACCAATATGGCGAAAAAATGGCTTTTTTAAAAAATAATGTAAGTAATATTGATAAGGCGGTAATCTCATGTCATTGCCATAATGATTTAGGGTTGGCCACTGCCAATTCGATAGCGGGTGTTATCAATGGCGCACGCCAGATAGAATGCACGATCAACGGATTAGGTGAAAGAGCAGGCAATACTTCATTGGAAGAAGTGGTAATGGTTATTAAACAGCACAAGGCATTAGGTTTTTACACCGACATTGATGCTACCAAATTATACCCAATGAGCCGGTTGGTTTCCGATACTATGAGAATGCCTGTGCAGCCTAATAAGGCGATTGTGGGCAGTAACGCATTTTCACATTCGTCGGGAATTCACCAGGATGGATTTTTAAAAGATACACTCACATATGAAATTATTAGTCCTGAAGAAGTAGGAGCAGATAGCTCACGAATCGTACTTACAGCGAGGAGTGGACGCAGTGCGCTGGCTTATCGTTTTCAGAAACTTGGATTCACATTTGACAGAAATGACGTGGATGTTTTGTATACACGCTTTTTGAGTGTAGCTGATAATAAAAAAGTAGTGGAAGATGAAGATCTTTCAGAATTGGCAAACTCTTATAAGCAAGAGGCATTGAGTATTCACTAAAAATTAACCACTGATTGCTTTTGTTTTTTATAAAATTTAATAAAAATGAGCAAGACATTATTTGAAAAAATTTGGGAAAAGCACCTGGTAAAATCAATACCGGATGGGCCTGATATTATCTATATCGATAAACATTTTATTCACGAAGTAACAAGCCCACAGGCTTTTGCAGGGATTGAAAAAAGAGGATTATCTCTCTTCAGACCTGAGAAAACGGTTGCTACCGCAGACCACAATGTTCCGACTATTCACCAGGATTTACCTATTGTCGAAGAATTAAGCAGATTGCAGGTTCAAAAATTGGTGGACAATTGTAAAAGGCATGATGTGGAATTGTATGGGTTGGGCCATCCTTTCCAGGGTATCGTTCACGTGATTGGGCCTGAGCTTGGAATCACGCAGCCCGGAATGACGATAGTGTGTGGCGACAGCCATACTTCTACGCATGGGGCTTTTGGCTCTATTGCCTTTGGTATTGGCACCAGTGAAGTAGAGATGGTTTTTGCAACGCAGTCCATCATGCAAAATCGGCCTAAAGTGATGCGGATTAATGTAGATGGAAAATTAAACAGGGGAGTGGTTTCGAAAGATATTATTCTATACATTATTTCTAAAATCTCTGCCAGCGGCGCTACGGGCTACTTTGTAGAATACGCCGGGTCAGCTATCCGGGCGCTTTCTATGGAAGCAAGAATGACTATTTGCAACATGAGTATAGAGATGGGCGCAAGGGGAGGGATGATAGCTCCTGACGAAACTACTTTTGAATATATGAAGAACAGGCTTTTTGCGCCAAAAGAAAATGCCTGGGATGAAGCCATGATAGAATGGAAAAAATTACTTTCTGATGAGGACGCGATCTTTGATAAAGAAATTAATATCGAAGCTGAAGATATAGAACCGATGATTACTTACGGCACTAATCCCGGCCTTGGAATTACCATCAACGGATCGGTACCGACTATTGAAAGCATTGATGACGAAGGCGAAAGAAAAAATCTTATAAAGGCGCTTGAATACATGGGATTAAAAGCAGGGCAGCAGTTAAAAGGAATGCCTGTACAAAATATTTTTATAGGAAGCTGCACTAATTCCAGAATTGAAGATTTTCGTTTAATCGCCTCGGTTATAAAGGGCAAAAAGAAAAGTGAAAAGGTAAAAGTGATGATAGTTCCGGGTTCGCAACAGGTAGCCAAACAAATTGTAGCAGAAGGTTTGGATAAAATTTTTAATGAAGCTGGATTTCAAATCAGGCAGGCAGGATGTAGCGCCTGCTTAGGAATGAACGAGGATAAGGTGCCTTCGGGGGAATATTGTATCTCTACCAGCAACCGGAATTTTGAAGGAAGACAAGGGCCGGGGGCCAGGACGTTATTGGCAAGCCCATTGACGGCCGCGGCATCGGCAATAACAGGAGTTGTAACAGATATAAGAGAATTCTTAAACTAAAAAAAATGAAGGCATTAAAAAATATTCATGACACTTTTATTCCTCTTCCTGAAGAGAATATTGATACCGATCAGATTATTCCGGCAAGGTTTTTAAAAGCGACTACACGCGATGGATTTGGTAAAAATCTTTTTCGCGACTGGCGCTATTACAATAACGATGAGGAGCAACCGAAAAAGGATTTTATTTTAAATAAGCCGGAATACAAGGGCTCTATTCTTGTTGCCGGGAAAAACTTTGGTTGTGGTTCCTCACGCGAACATGCCGCATGGTCTTTGCTGGATTATGGTTTTAATGTAGTAGTATCCAGTTTTTTTGCGGATATTTTTAAAAATAATGCGCTGAATAATGGTGTAGTTCCCGTGCAGGTGAGTGAAGCATTTCTACAAAAAATATTCAGCCTGGAAAATGGCGCAACACTTTCTATTGATGTGGAAAGTCAAACGATAGTTATTGATGCCACAGGAGAGAAAGAAATATTTGCTATTAACAGCTATAAGAAAAACTGTCTTATGAATGGGTTTGATGATATCGATTACCTGGTAAATATTAAAGAAGACATCATAAATTTTGAGAAAACACTTGCGTAAAAATTAGATCATAAAATGCAAAAGCCATCTTTCGTAGTAAAAGATATTATTGTGAAAACACCGGATAAGACGGTGCTTGATGGCATTTCTTTTTCTCTTCAACCAAATGAGCATCTTGCTATTCTTGGAAACTCGGAAAGCGGAAAAACTACTTTAGCAAAGGCATTATCGGGTAAGATTCATTTTAACGGAACTATTTTTGCAGGTTTAGATAATGTAACAGAGAATCATACACGAATTTATCTTGTCGAGCAACGGTATAATTTTAAAAATTTATCCGGAATCTCTGAATTTTATTATCAACAACGCTTTAATAGCTTTGATTCTGAAAATGCTCCGACCATACTGCAGGAATTATTAAAAGATAATCCTGCTGGTAGTAAAATA
>JBDTGD010000263.1:0-11495 GCA_039937595.1 Ginsengibacter sp.
GATATTTCGTGCTGCACGTTGCCGGTGTAAGGGTAATTTACCTGATATGATTGAGATAAAAATAATATTATCTATCCCTAACACAATCTCCAGGAAGGTAAGCGTAAGCAGGCTTATCCACATCGCGAGATTGGCAAAGTCGGGAAACATTAATTCCATTGTCTTGTTATTTTAAAATGATCACCCATTTACTATTTCCTGTTTTCTTAACTTTTGTGGCGACACATTCAATACAGATGGGTTATGAAAATTACCTTTCTTCTTTCTCATCAGCAACTTGAATAAAACAGGGCCGGTCGTTATCAACATGATGCCAAGAATGATCTTTTCCAGGTGATCTTTTGCCCACGCATTTTCGCCCAGTAGAAATCCGGCTGATACAATACTGACTGCCCACAAGAAGCTACCAAGGATATTATAAAAAGAAAATTTGGCTGGTTTCATCTGCACCATACCTGCCACTATCGGCGCAAACGTGCGAATAATAGGAAGAAACCGCGCAACGACAATAGCTCCGCCACCCTTTTCAGCATAAAATTCTTCGGCCTGATGAAGGTATTTCCTTTTAAACAACCACCCGTCTTTCCTGAAAAGCAAGCCATTTGATTTTTTTCCAAACCAATAGCCCATTCAGTTCAAACCGGCTCCTGACTTTGCTTTTCCAAAAGAAGCCACAGAAACCTGGCAGCCAAACAGATTATCTATTGGCATTTCACCTGAAATGAACATTTGCCTCAGATTTCAGGCAAAGCGACCCGGACAAGCAGTGGTTCTGAACCCTGAGGATATGATTTTCAATTATAAAGATGCATACAAAGGGGAAGAACCTGAGGCCTATGAAACTTTACTATATGATATAATGAATGGTGATGCCACTTTATTTATGCGTGGCGACCAGGTAGAAGCGGCCTGGAAAGTAGTGATGCCTATTTTGGAAGTATGGAACGAAAGTAAGCCAACAGATTTCCCTAATTATTCACCCGATTCTTGGGGCCCAAAAGATGCGGATGCACTCATTGCAAGAGATAGACGTTACTGGATAACCACGTCCTAAAAAACAAAAGAAAAATGAGTTCTTCTATGTTTGATAATAGAGAAATATAAATGGTAAACTCATCTTAAGGATTGGTGATCTAATCACTGAAATTGTAGATACAGGAATTTTTCTTTACACTCCGTTATTGCCATATTGCTTTTTAAAGTTCATTGTAATTCTGGCATGTTTTAGTAACGGATCCGGAATAAGAATTCTATTTATGGCAGTTGCCATGATTATAATGTCAGTTTAGCTATGGCATTTATTTAACTGGTTCAACTTTTGAAACATTGACGTTATCAAGTGTAATACTTGATAACGGGTTTATCCAATTGATGCTTTACAATATTGGTTTGCAAAACCAGGCAGGATTTAGGTTTTGAAATTTGTTTAGCTGTTGGCTTTTAGGGCACCATTTATTACGGTTAGACAATCCCCTCCATTTTTTATGAGATTTTGTAACCTGAAAAAGATCAGGAGTCGGTCGTCTTTATAGGTTTTGGGCGGTAATGAATTATTATAGTGCGCGCCTTTGCAATGATCATGCATTGATTTTACCAAAGCGATAATCTTGTTTGTAAATCAATGCTGCACCATAACTTAATTAATAATTAAAATTACATTTTATGCCATACGTAAATATTCAGGTAACACGTGAGGGGGTTACAAAACAACAGAAACATGATTTGATAGCGGGAGTTACCAGGTTACTATTCGATGTATTAGGTAAAGACCCAAGTCACACCTCTGTAGTGATAGAAGAAATAGAGCTTGACAATTGGGGTGTGGGTGGTGAGCAGGTGTCGGAACTTCGAAAAAAAGGAATCACTTCAAAAAGTAAAAAAATCTAAAGAAAAATTAAATTTTAAAAATGAAAAAACAAACGATTATTATAACCGGATCCTCAACAGGAATCGGGAAAAACATAGCAAGCCTGTTTTTAGAAAGAGGTTACAACGTAGTCATTAATTCGGCCAATTTAAAAAACCTTAAGAGCACATACCAGGAGCTTGGCGCTACCGATAATCTGTTAATGGTTCAGGGTGATGTTAGTGATTCCAAGGTTGGGCCGCATCTTGTGGCTGCTGCGGTAGAACGTTTTGGGGAAGTGAATGTATTAGTCAATAATGCAGGCGTTTTTATACCAAAACCTTTTTTAGAGGTAGATGAAAAAAATCTTGACTATTTTATGAACATCAACTTTAAAGGCACTTTTTTTACCAGCCAGGCAGTAATAAAGGAAATGCTGAAACAAGGTTCCGGTTCCATTATAAATATCGGTACCGTTTTGGTTGAGCATGCCATAGGTGGGTTTCCAGTTTCCGCTCCAGTTGCAAGTAAAGGCGCCATTCATGCACTCACCAGACAATTAGCCGCAGAATTTGGTAAGAATAATATCAGAGTAAACACAATTGCGCC
Organism: Ginsengibacter sp.; assembly: GCA_039937595.1. Classification (GTDB taxonomy): domain Bacteria; phylum Bacteroidota; class Bacteroidia; order Chitinophagales; family Chitinophagaceae; genus Ginsengibacter. Next base: position 2,456 of record JBDTGD010000263.1, read on the forward strand.
AGGGGTCATAAGAAGTACTTTACAAACCAAATTAGGTGTAAAAGATCCCGATAGTTCAGCCGGCCTTCATTTATTGAACAGGATCGGCGAAACTTCAGACGTTGCAGAACTCGCATGGTATTTGGCCAACAGCAATTTTATAACAGGAGCAACCATTAACATAGGTGGAGGTCACGTTGCAGGCCACAATGTCGGATAAAAAATGTTTGTTTATAATTTTACCGATGCCTCCTTGGTTACCAACTATACAACGAAACGTCACTAAAGAGGTAGAGTTTTAATTAATGATAATTTTCAATCGAATTATTATAAATACTTAACCATTGAATCTTTTCCCCAAAAAAATAAATCCTAATACGTGTAAATCGATTTCATTTGAAATTAATTTTTATTATTCAAATAACTTTGAAACAACATGACAACCACTGAACAGTTGCCCGAATCTGAAATTATTGCTGAGGTTGTTAATGGTAATATTCGTGCCTTCGAAGTGTTAGTAAGACGATATAGTCCCAATCTTTACAAGATTGGGAGATCATACAATTATAATCACCATGATACGGAAGATTCTCATGCAGGAAAGTTTTATTGATGCTTACAAAAATCTCAGAAAACTCAGGGAAAGAAATAATTTTAAGACGTGGTTGATAAGATTCATGATTAACGAATGCAATAGAGCGAAACATAGAGATGCTTTTCGAAGAAAAGCTTTTCATAACTACTTTAAAAAAAACGTTACTCGTATCTTTTCAAGCAATAACGGCAATAATACATGAAAAACAACTGAAAACAAGGAGTTGAAGAGCTTGGCTAAATACACGCTGGAGCAACTTCCTCCTGATTACGGCTTGGATTTTCACTAAGAGAATTGGGAAGTTTGAATGATTTAGAATGCTTATACTGAACGACTATATAAATTCTGTGGAATTATTCTTAAACAAATATTTAGCTCTGTAGCATAGCACCGACTCTTTATTTTACGCAAAATTTAAGAGAAAGATGAGCGCTAAAAACATGAGATCATTCTTGATAGCGGTTTTTATATTGATTTTATTATCATACTCGCAGCAAAGTTTTTCGCAACAAAACGCTATCACATCTAAGAATACAGATGAATCATTTGATCCTACTACAGCAATCCTGAATCACGTACAGGATGCCTATGAATTTCATTTTTTTACAGCAGGTGATGTACATGGTTCTATATACCTGCCTGTTATTTTATATTCTCCTCAAAAAGGGGGGTCATTTTTTTCTTCTAAAAGATTCGGCTACAACCGGGATAAAGTGTATGATGGCTACCGGCTTAAAAATGACAATACAATAGTTCCAGTAAATAAAGGTGTACAAGTGTACGATTTTTCGGTAACAAGAAATGTAACCCAGACTTTTCTTGCACTTGCGTTATTCGCTTTTTTCATGATAAAAATAGCCAATAAATATAAGAAAGGTTATGGAGTAGAATCAGCGCCATCGGGCGCACAGGGTTTTATAGAGCCTATCATTGTTTTTATGATAGAACAGGTAGGAAAAGTAAATTTAGGGGGCAGATGGAGAAGATACATGCCTTATTTACTCACGTTATTTTTCTTTATTTTAATTAACACCCTTTTTGGGATGATTCCTGGCGCTGCAAATGTTTCAGGAAATATCGCTTTTACTTTTATTCTGGGTATTATCTCGTTGGTAGTAATACTTTTCAGCACTACTACTCATTTCTGGAAAGAGATTTTATGGCCAAAGGATGTACCATTTCTGGTAAAATTAATTTTAGTACCTGTAGAGATTTTTGGAGTCTTTTTGATAAAACCCGGCGCTTTGATCATACGTCTTTTTGCCAATATGGTGGCGGGGCATATTATTATTTTGAGTTTCATTTCCCTCATTTTTATTTTTGGTACAATGAATTCTGTAGCGGGTTGGGGGTTCTCACCATTTTCAATCCTGTTTGCAGTGTTCGATTATTTTATAGAGTTACTCGTCGCGTTTATTCAGGCATTTATTTTTACAGTTCTGACTGCCATATTTATAGGCCAGGGCTTTGAAGGAAGTGATCATGACGTACCGTATAAAGATCACGTTGAAGTAACTGAAAAATTAAAAAAAATACATTAAGTTTTACCTCAAAAAAATAAGTATCGTAAACTACTACCTTTGCATAAAATTTTGAAAAATGAAAAAAATAATTGTTCCCGTTGATTTTTCTGATACGTCAGTAAATGCTGCCACGTATGCAATAGAAATGGCTAAAGAAATTCCTGGGGCAAACATCACGCTATATTATGTATATAACAGAATTAATTATTCTGATTTAACATCAAAGGATGCATTCTCAAGGCAAATAATCTCTGAAGCGGCGTTAAAAATTTTAAAAGATAAATTGGACAGTGAATTTGAATCTATTTCCTATGTGGCAGAAGCCGGCTCCTTTGTGGAGAATTTGGCAGATTATGCTTTGGGAAACCACGCCGACCTTGTGGTAATGGGAATGACGGGAAGCTCAAAGATCGCACAGGTTTTTATGGGCACCAACACTTTAAATGTAATTCGTAATATTTCCTGCCCGGTAATGATCATTCCCCCTGAAGCAAAATATAAAGGACTGAAAAGAGTAGTTTTCGCTTCAGATTTTGAAGACGTTGCTCGCACCACTCCGTTCGATTCTATTAAAACGATCCTGGATACTTTCAAACCAAAACTTGATATTCTGAATGTGGAAAGTGAACACTTTGTTGAACTCACTTCTGAATTTAAAATTGAAAAAGAAAACATGGAAGATAAGCTTGGCTCGTATAATCCCGAATTTTCATTCCTTCGTTCTTATGACCTTTTAGAAGGTATCAGCAGTTTTGTCAAATTAAGAAATATGGATGCAATTATCACAGTTCCGCATAAGAACACCCTCTTTAATCAGCTTTTTGTTACAAGCAGTACTAAAAAATTAGCGTATCAAAGTACCGTGCCGATTATTGCGATACCGGCATAAAAAATGTTTATTTTTAAATTAATATTTTGCGAAAGTAATTAAGGTAGGCAATCGGGCGCGGTGCCTGCTATATATTTAGAGAAGGTTATTAACCAACATGGGTCAATGAGGGATGATATTCATTGGTTGCCAAAGGCTGCACTGATTTTGGTAACTTTGAAAAAGTTTAAATTGAACTTTGCCTTCTCAATTTATTTTCATGCAAACTCCCGAACTCAATACACGAATTCAACAGGAACTCGTAAACAGTATCATACATGGCTTTGGAATTATTTTTGGCATTGTAAGTATTCCTATTTTGATTGCTTTCGCCATAAAAAGCAATAATACACCAGGCGTTATTGGCGCTGCTGTTTATGGTTTTTGTTTTTTACAACTCTTTACTTTTTCCACGCTCTATCACGGGTTTCAACATGTTGAGGCAAAGCGTGTATTTCAAATCCTTGACCACATCAGTATATACTTTCTGATAGCCGGTACCTACACGCCATTCTTATTAATTTATATGAAGAACACTTTTGGCATTACGTTGCTGGTAGTATTATGGGGCTTGACGGCATTGGGAATTGTTTTCAAGATTTTTTTTACCGGCAAATGGAATATTATTTCAACGATTGTTTATATCGTTATGGGGTGTATCCTGGTAGTAGGCGGAAGAACTTTCTTCATCCGTATTCCCGGCGAAGTAATGTTGATGATCCTTATTGGTGGCGCGCTCTATCTTTTAGGCGTTATTTTTTATCTCTGGGAAAAATATCATTACAATCATGCTATCTGGCATTTCTTTGTGCTGGCAGCCGCTGTTTGCAATTACGTGGCTATTTTACTTGCGGTGTAGGCCGAGGTACCTGGTAAAGGGCTATAAGAATTTCTCTCTCTGCTTCACTAAGAGTTAATACGGGTTGGTGTACCTGGCGTAATCTTATTTTTTTGAAAATTTTTTGGATATAAAATCATTCGATTATCTACAAATACAAACCATAATCATCGTACCAATAAACTCAAAAGACCCTCTTAAATTCCACCGATCTCTCTTCATTTTTTACTATCAGATAACATGCACATGATGGAGCAAACAGGTTGTAAGAGGGTAAGTGACTTCCCTTTCCTGACTACCTGATATAAATGTAAATAAAATGATTAAACAGATAGCAGCACAAAAAATACTTTACCTCTTTTCTTCATTCTAAATATTTTAATAAGAAAACATGAGTCTTTATAATTCAACAAAATAATTATACAACCAGCAGTAATAAAGCTCGCATGCTTTTAAGAAAACGGTCGTTTAATTAAAAAGGGGCAGAATAAAAATTCACCCCGTATAGGGCATCTTATCAAATTCTTTCCGGCCCGTGATTAAATCGGTTCCTTTTATTTCCTGCAAAACAATATCATCCGGAATAGATATTTGCATTACCCTAAAATTCTTCTGTAAGCCTTTGAAATTACGTTGAACAACGTTTTCCAGGTAAGACAACGCTCTTGATTGAGCAGTATAAATCATCTTTACATCCTTGCAATTTTACCCATTTTGGAAAAAAACTTATTGAATTGTTTACATTCTATGTTTGGAGAAAAATATAAAATCATTATTCACCTGAAATAGAATTGCAATAAATAAACAAATAAATAATGAGCATACTTATTCTCTCAAAAAAGGTCGAATAGACGTGGATCGAAAACCAAACAATTTTCCACTCCAAACTCCTTTATGAATCTTTATCTCTATGAAGGTTTAATTGTCCAATACAACACTACATCATTGAAGTCATTGTCACAGTAAGGATCCGTTCTGTTAGTATCTTCAAATCCTATTAGTAATTTATTTCCAGGGGCATAATTGATCAAAACTGCATGTCTTTTAAGATTAGGAGCTACTTCAGGATTTAAAGCATCTGTAGAACAGAAATGAACAGCATTATTATTCATTGTATGTTTAGTTGTATCCCAGGCATTTGCCATAAGAACAAGCCCAATTGTGGTACCTACATCAAATTTTCCCAAATCTTCCTTGTCACCTGGGCTTAAAGGAGTAAGATTGCCTGCGCTGGGGAAAAGATAAGTAATTAATTTGATATCTTTGGCACTTGCGGGAACTTGATTAGTAGGATATGTGTAATAAGCCACTGAATTTAAATAACCGGCGTTTCCTGAAACAAAAGTTAAATATACTTCAGATGGCTCCGTGATAGTAATATCAGCGATTGCGGTGCTTGTAAACCATTCAGGATGTGCGTTTACCTCATTTTTCCCTTGAGGAAGCAAATTATTAATAAATGAAATCATAGAGTCAGAAATCGTATCTTTTAATAAATTATCTGGTAACCCCAGAGCATTATAAGGGGCAAGATTTTGATAGGTAGTTGATGTAAACTGGACGGGCTTGGTTACAGCATTATCCTTCTGACAAGCATTAAGCAACAGAATGACAATGAAAAAGTACTTATAATTTCTTGTTTTCATGAGTAAGTATTTATAGTAACAACAAAAATAAAATATAAACCGTACAATCCAAACCCTGTCTAAATTTTATTCTCAATCAATATACTTTTCACCTCCTTCACTCCTTCTGTTGCAGGTTTTTTTATTACCACAAAATTATGATGTGGCAGAATGTATGGCGGATTCTTATCAATGATATATTTGGGAATTCCAGGAAGTAAAAGATCTATCAACCCCACAGCAGGATATACTTGCAAAGACGTTCCGGCGAGAATAAAAACATCAGCCGTTGCCATTGTTTCCGCCGCTGCTTCAATCATTGGAACAGGTTCGCCAAACCAAACTACATGAGGGCGCAATTGAGAACCATTGGGCGCTTTATCACCTAAATGAATATCTCCTTCTATTTCATAAAAAATATTTTCATCCTTTTCACTCCGCATTTGAAAAATATTTCCATGCAGATGAATCACGCTTTTTGAACCTGCTCTTTCATGCAGAACATCTATATTTTGAGTGATAACGGCAACGTTAAAATATTTTTCCAGATCTGCAATTCCTTTGTGGGCGGCATTCGGCAATACTTTGGCTACTTCTTTTCTTCTCTGGTTATAAAAATCCAAAACCAGCTCTTTATTTTTTTGCCAGCCTTGCGGAGAAGCTACTTCATATACATCCTATCCCATCCACAAACCATCACTGTCGCGAAAAGTTTTTAATCCACTTTCTGCACTGATACCGGCTCCTGTGAGTACGATTAGATTTTTTTTCAAAACAATAATCTTTTTAAATTACAGAACTATTTTTCACCTGCCATTTCCATAATAATATTCCATTGTCTTTCCGTAACAGGCTAGATGCATAAGGAAGTAATTGTAAAGGATAAGACAGAAGTGTCAAAAGTATTTTCCTGGGTGCATATTGCTATTAGTAATGCAAAAAAGAAGTTATTGGGTTTACACCACCAGATAAAAGATACCTACATGCAAAACTATTTAAGCGAGTTCTGTTACAAATTCAATAGAAGGTATTTTGGTGAAAAATTATTCGACAGATTATTGGTGGCCGCCTTGTCAAAGGCCTGGTATGAATCCTAAACCAAATTGCGGATAGTCATTAATTATTTTAAAAGGATTTTGAAACGGTTTCTCAAAAACCTTTCGTGCTAATAACATTATAAACAAAGTGAAAACTGCCTACAGATCAATTAATTTTTAATGATAGTATTTTCTTCACTACCTTAAAATATCTTGTAACAAACACACAACAAAAATATCCATTGGAGGTCACAAATTGTGACGTCCAATTTCTGAGAAATATTATATTTACCAAAATCAACGAAATGCAATGGCAAAGAAAGAATTACAGGTTTTGGTTGCAGAACAAAAAATCAATAATAAGATATATGTTATCCGCGGTGAAAAAGTTATGCTGGACAAGGATCTTTCAGAAATGTATGGAGTAGAAACAAAACAATTGAAAAGGCAGGTAAAGCGTATTATAGATAGGTTTCCTAAAGATTTTATGTTTGAACTTACAACAAAAGAGTTTGAAAACTTGAGGAGCCAAATTGGCACCTCAAGTTGGGGAGGTACAAGGTATAGCCCAATGGCTTTTACCGAACAAGGCGTAGCAATGTTGTCCAGTATTTTAAATAGTAAAACAGCAATAGAAGTAAATATCAGGATTATAAGAGTATTTACGAAAATGAGAGAGTATGCATTAACCCATAAAGAAATATTATTGCAGCTTGCTAAACTTGAAAAAGAAGTATCAGTAAACAATCATGACATTGAAAATATCTTTTTGGTATTAAAGGAATTAATCGAAAAACAACAAAAGCCATTACCACCCAGAAATAAGATGGGCTTCAAAAATTATGATTAATGGCTGTAAAATAACTTTCGCTGATTCTATTCTATCGGAAGGCGGGATGTGACAGTTTTTTAGTTTTTAGATCTTCTGGATAGTGAATTGTCCTAATCGGAACATTCTGACTTCGCGTTATAAAACTTTGCAGCAGTCCTTAGTTATTTAAATAAAGGGGAAAGAAAATCATCGGAAAAATTATAATTTAAACGTTCGTATATCCAGTAATATTTATTAGATGTAAATACCGTATGTTTTATAATATTTATTAAAATTAAATTCGGTTTTATAGGTTTTCTTCGAATTCTCAAAAAATGTTCCGCACAATTGCTTATTTACGTGTCTCCACAATAGATCAGAACCTGGAAAAGAACAAAGCCGATATCCTTCACCTTGCCAATGAAAAAAATTTGGGCAGCGTAGAATTTGTGGAAGAAAAGATTTCCAGAAAAGTGCCCTGGAGAAAAAGAAAAATTGCTCCTTTATTGGAAGAACTAAAAAAAGACGATGTCATTCTGTTGAGCGAATTTTCAAGACTTGGCCGAAGCATGTTAGAATGCATGGAGATCATTTCCATAGCAGTCGAGAAGGGAATAAAGATTTTATACAGTTAAAGGCAGTTGGCAACTGGACAACACTATCCAAAGTAAGGTCATGGCGATGGTCTTTTCAATGGCTGCCGAAATTGAGCGCGACCTGATTAGTAAAAGAACAAAGGAAGCGCTTCAATCTATAAAAATATCCGGGGTAAAGCTCGGAAGGCCCAAAGGGCCAGGTAAAAGTAAATTGGATCCATATCGTCCCGAAATTGAAGCGCTCTTAAATAATGGTTCTTCTCAAAAATTTATATCAAAGAGATATAACGTTACAGAACCTACGCTTTGTAATTGGATAAAAAAAATAGCATTAAAACCCGTAGAACTTTAAACACATTTAATCACCTTAGTTAAAAAGTATAAACCCTTACTTTGCACATTACCTATGATGCTTTCTTACTTTCTTATATTTTTCATTCAGAATGAAAGGACTGAAATTGCCTCTTTTATCGAAAATGCTTATTGAAGAAGCAAAGGATGCAAACAGGCTATATGAAGATTGCGCCATACACGGTTTATTTCCGAATCATAATCGCCAGCAACAAGACCACAATAAGGAAATATTTCATCAAGCATTCTCCTCGAGGTTGACGCTAATTGTCTGCTTACTTTACTTACTTCCTCTAAAGTAACGGCAGAGAAACTTTTGCTTTCGCTGTTTTTATTCCACGACCGTTCAAGCGTTTGGTAAAATGCCTGTCTTGCTTCATCAAGTTGATTTTTGGCTCTTTCATAGTGTCCTGAAAGGGATAGCAGATGTTCATTTTTAAAATGCTTATCTTTTCCTTCTTTAATAATTGCTTCAAATAGATCAAGATAATGAATCGCCATGCCTGAAATATTCACAGCCAGGGTACTTTCTGCAAATTGCAGAAAAGGGTATTGATAAATTTTATTGGAAAGTACGGTTTGTTTTTCATCAATGGCAAAGCGCCTGTTTTTATTCACTCTTACTCTCATTACTTCAAAACTGTTACTGGATGTGGCAATCATTCCGATTTCTTTCCAGTCTTCATGTATCGATACTTCATCTTTTGAAAAAATAAACGCTGCTATTATCGGGCTGCCATCTTTATCCTGAACAATTTTACCATCTTTTTCAATATTGCAATTTGCCGTAAAAGCCGTGGCATGTGCAGCCCCTGTT
>JBDTGD010000264.1:0-4412 GCA_039937595.1 Ginsengibacter sp.
CATTTCTTCCTGGGCTCTCCCAAAAACAAACGGATCTCCACCTTTCAGACGAACTACATGCCCGTGAGAGAAAGCATACTCCACGATTAGTTGGTTTATTTCCTGTTGCGAAAGCGCATGGCAACCAATTCTCTTTCCTACAAATTGCTTAATGGCTCCCGAAGGGGCATAATCTAACATGCTCTTGTTGGCAAGTGCGTCATATAATATTACGTCAGCTTTACGCAATGTATTGATTGCTTTAAGTGTAATTAATTCCGGATCCCCAGGCCCTGCGCCCACCAAAGACAAGCACGATTTTGTCATGAAATTTATATTATGTTTTAAAATATCTAATATATTTACAACAAAAATACGTATTTTTTAAAATAATGAGTTATATTTGTTAAAAATAATTGGCTATTTTAGCTATTTATTGGTATATTTAGTTATGAAATAATACATAGATTTATTTTTAATGCGATTGCTTGATAAGATTAATGTGATATAATATTAATATTAAAATCGCTTAAAAATGAAAATTGTAATTATCGGAAATGGAATGATCGGTTATAAGTTTTGCGAAAAATTAATAGCAAAGGCCGATCAAAACGAATTTGAACTAATAATTTTTGGTGAAGAAATTCATCCGGCTTATGACAGAGTACACTTGAGCGAGTTTTTTTCCGGAAAAACTGTCGGGGATCTTGCAATGGCGCCTAAAGATTGGTATCAATCCAACGGCATCACTTTACATCTTGGAGACCCAGTCAGTAACATTAACCGCGAAACGAAAATAGTTTACTCTCATAAAGGAATTGCCGAAACATACGATTACCTTATTCTTGCCACCGGCTCATCCGCCTTTGTTCCTCCTATCCCTGGTTCCGATAAAAAAGGAGTTTTCATATATCGCACTATAGAAGACCTGGAAATGATGACTTCTTTTGCCAAACATGCAAAGAAAGGCGCTGTTATTGGCGGCGGACTTTTGGGTCTTGAAGCAGCTAAAGCAATGCTTGATCTTGGCATTACCGACACGCATGTAATTGAATTTTCTCCGCGTTTGATGCCGCGCCAGATTGATAGCGCCGGATCTGAGATTTTAAAATCCAAATTAGAAAGGCTCGGATTGAAAATTCTTACCAATACTAATACTTCAGCAATTCTTGGTAACGATGCCATTACCGGTATGCAATTCGCCGACAATACTTATATAGAAGTGGATATGCTGGTAATTTCTGCAGGCATTAAACCCAGGGATGAAATTGCAAAAAAATCGGGGCTGGAAGTGGGCCCACGTGGAGGAATCGTTGTTAACGATTATATGCAAACTAACGATCCTAACATTTTTGCGATAGGAGAATGCGCCTTACACAATGGAATGATATATGGATTGGTAGCTCCGGGTTACGAGATGGCAGATGTGGTAGTAAATGTTCTTATTGCAAATGACAAAACATTTAATGGCTATGACATGAGCACCAAACTAAAACTTATCGGCGTGGACGTTGCCAGTTTTGGTGATCCTTTCGCTTCCAACAGCGATTGCAATACAATTGTTTTCGAAGATAAAAGCAAAGGAATCTACAAACGAATTAACGTATCCAAAGACGGCAAATTTTTATTAGGTGGCGTGCTGGTCGGTGAAGCTGCTTCTTATAATATGTTATTGCAAACCTGCAAAAATAAAATGGTGCTGCCTCCAAATCCCGAAGATATTATCCTTGGGTCGAGGGGCGATGGAAAACAGGGTTCAGATGACGATGTTTCTGCCTTGCCGGATGAAGCGGTTATATGTAGTTGTGAGAACGTAACGAAGTCTGAAATATGCAACGTGGTCAGTGAAGGAGGATGCGAATCTGTGGATGCTATAAAAAAATGCACAAAAGCGGGAACGGGCTGCGGAGGCTGTATTCCGATGGTAAAAGACCTGATGTTGCACACCATGAAAACAAATGGAAAATATGTAAGAAATGTGTTGTGTGAGCATTTTAATTATTCCCGCCAGGAATTATATGATCTGATCAAATTAAAGAGCTTGAAATCTTATGATGAGGTACTGGATGCTCTAGGTCAGGGGGATGGCTGCGAATTATGCAAGCCTCCGGTTGCTTCTATTCTTGCGAGTTTATGGAATGAGATGATATTAACGAAAGGGAACGACACGGCACAGGATTCGAACGACCGTTATCTTGCCAATATTCAAAAAGGTGGCACCTATTCTGTCGTTCCAAGAATTCCCGGCGGAGAGATTACCCCGGAAAAATTAATAGTAATAGGCCAGGTAGCCCAAAAGTACAATCTCTACACAAAAATTACCGGGGGCCAACGCATCGATATGTTCGGAGCCCACGTAAACGACTTACCGGAAATATGGAAAGAACTTATTGATGCCGGGTTTGAAAGCGGTCATGCTTATGGCAAAGCGTTGCGAACCGTAAAAAGTTGCGTCGGCTCAACCTGGTGTAGGTTTGGTTTGCACGACAGCGTAAGCTTTGCTATACGTATAGAAGAACGATATAAAGGCTTAAGAGCGCCCCATAAATTGAAAGGTGGTGTCAGCGGATGCATTCGTGAATGCGCTGAGGCAAAAAGCAAAGACTTCGGCATCATTGCTACAGAAAAAGGATGGAATCTTTTTATATGTGGCAATGGCGGCAGCAAGCCACAACATGCTCAATTGCTTGCATCGGATATTGACAGCGAAACCTGCATCAAATATTTGGATCGTTACCTGATGTTCTATATCAAAACTGCTGATCCTTTAACCAGAACCGCTACCTGGCTTAATAAAACGGACGGCGGGATTGATTATGTGAAAAATGTGGTTATCAACGATAGTCTCGGAATTGCTCATGAACTCGAAGCAGAAATGCAGTTATTAATTGATAATTACCGGTGTGAGTGGAAGGAAGTAGTTGATTCTCCTGAACTACGCAAACGATTTTCACACTTCGTAAATGCGCCTCAAGAAAAAGATCCCTCCATCCGGTTCGAACCCCTGCGGGATCAGAAGAAAGCCACAGGATGGAAATAAAAATGTAATCCCCTTTATTAATAAAATCAAAACCCATTTTATGAACTACAACATCACAGAAAGCATTACCTGGTTTCATGCGTGCAAGAAAAATGACGTGCCTGAAAATGGCGGTGTTTGTGTAAAGTATAAAGAGAGCCAGATCGCCTTATTTTATTTTAAAAGGAGAGATGAATGGTTCGCTTCTCAAAACCTGTGCCCTCATCGCAGACAAATGGCCTTGAGCCGCGGCATTATCGGTTCCTTGAATGGAGAACCAAAAATTGCATGCCCATTTCACAAAAAGACATTTTCGCTTGTGGATGGCCGTTGCATTAATGAAGAAGATGATTGCAGCATCAAAACCTACCTTGTAAAAGTTGAAAATGATGACGTTTACATTGGCTTTTCTGATGCAAATAATGATGAAGAAGAAATTTTTGCTTAAGGTGGAAAAATTTAATCCGTAAACGCAATTCTTTAATTGACAATCATATTTCAATTCAAATGAAAACGAAGCTAACTGCTCTATTTTTTTTGGGATGCTTTACCATAATTGCGGTCAGGTCCAAAGGCCAGTTTTATTTATCAGGACAACTGAGAACAAGATCAGAATACAGGGATGGGCAAGGTGCTCCGCTTTCTAAAGGAAACGATCCTGCTATTTTCACTTCTCAGCGAACAAGACTAAAATTTGGATACGCCATGTACCGTTTAAAATTTGGTCTTTCGCTGCAGGATGTGAGAGTATGGGGCCAGGATGTGTCCACCATCAACAGGACGACAACCGCAAATAATAACGGGTTGATGCTTCATGAAGCCTGGGCCGAAATATTATTGACCGATACGACTTTAAAAAACAAGGCGCTTAGTTTAAAAATTGGCCGCCAGGAATTAGCCTATGACGACCAAAGACTATTAGGAAACCTCGACTGGTTGCAACAGGGCAGAACGCATGATGCAGCGGTTTTAAAATTTGAAACGAAATCATGGATGATTCACCTCGCTGGCGCCTTTAATCAAAACAAGGAATCGCCATCAGGCACTATTTATAACAGTACACCACCGGGCAATTACACCGCTTCTACCAATGGAGGCGTCATGTATAAAAGCATGCAATTTTTGTATGCCGGCAAAAAATTAAAAAGTGGCAAAGCATCTTTTATTTTCCTAAGTGACCAATTTAGCAAACCGGACACTGCCGTTGGTAAACCTTTTCAAAATGCAACGTGGACAAGGGCTACGACCGGTTTTTATTTGAACAATATATTTTTAAAAAAACTAGCCCTCAATGCCGATGTTTACTATCAGTTTGGAAAAACACCGACAGGCCAAAATTTAAGTGCGGCATTATTGAGCGGATCCCTGCAATACATTTTTAATAGTAAAATTAGTTTGGGGCCGGGGGTGGATT